>JBBEBG010000008.1:0-48837 GCA_040882465.1 Gemmatimonadota bacterium | reverse complement strand
CCCCCCCCCCCCCCACCCTTCGAGCTTTTTTTCCGCCGGCCTTACTCGCGGGCGTCGTACCCGAGGAATCGGTTCAGCCGCCGCAGGTAGAGGACGAGTCCCACACCGAGGGCCAGAAACACCGTTCCAATGGTGAGGGATCCGATGGCCCCCGTCCGCCCAAATCCGACGATCTCCCAAGCTCCGTAACCGAAGCAAAAGAAGATCGCGACGGTGATGAGCCCTCGGTGGAAGGGAATGAGCGACATCAGTGCCTCCGCTGCGTTGTCCGGTTGAGAAGGGAAGAAATGTAGCGCCACTGGTGCGGTTTCAGCGACCCGTCAGAGCGGAGACGGCGCCTCCGGATCCTCCCTCCAGGACCGATATTCGTCCTTCGTCCACCGGAAGAAAACGGCGGTGATGGCAGCCCAGAAGATCAACATCCCCGGAATCCACATGATGAGGCCCCCCAGACGCTGGTCATCGAGGGCGGAAAGCCCCGTGACGCGGGGAGCCGCCGCGTACCAGCGATAGAGCGTCGAGTCCGACAGCGTGATGAAGGCGGAGATCACCGTCCCCGGAATCCCGAAGAGAAAGACATACCCCATGAGGAGGGGCCCCGTCGGAATCCTCTCCAGCTCTTCCACTGGATTCACGACGGGCCACCACATCATGACGGCTACGGCCATGAAGCTCAGGTGTTGGCCGATGTGGATGCCGTGATCCATCAGGGCCAGGTCGTAGTTCTGCGGAAGGTGCCAGAAGATGAAAACCGCGTTGTAGGCGACGAAGGCGACTCCCGGGTGCGTGAGGACTCGGCCGGCGAGGTAGACCGGGCGCCACTCCAGTGCCTTCCGGATCAGCCAGGGCGGAAGCCCCCAGATGAGGAAGGGGGGCATCACCAACATGAGGAGGAGGTGCTGCACCATGTGGGCGGAGAAGAGATACTCGTCCGCCCACTCGTGCAGCGGCCCGTTCAGCGAAAAAAAGATCACGAGAAGGGCGGCGACCCACGATGCAACTCTCGCGGAGGATGCGGACTCCGAGCTCCAGCCGAATCGCCGGCGGGCCGGACCCACGGCCAGGAGGTACCCCACGAGGAGGTACATACACCCGATGAGAATGCTGGGGGATACGCTCATGGAGTCACCGGCGGACTGTCACCCCGTGCCGCCCTGCGGCACGAGGTCCCGGGAAGAACTGCTGGGAAATCCCTCGAAAGGCTTCGCCCCGATCCGTTAGCTCTGCAGTTGCGGGAGGAAATGGTAGAGCACGACGAGTGCGCTCACCATGAAGGCCGCCAGCGCCGCCCCGCAAATGAAGATCCAGGTGAGCGAGCGGTGATCCATCTTCAGATGCATGAAAAACATGATCACCAAGACGACCTTCGCGGCGGAGAGGAGCACCAGGAGGGGGGTCGCCGCCGTTTCGAACGCCGGCATGTAGTAGATCGCCACCTCGATCCCGGTCACCACAGACAGAATGACCCCGATCAGGACGTAGAAAGAGACCGAAGGGTGGCTCTTATGCCCGTCCCCGTGTTCCACGCTGGTCCCCATCGGCTCTTCGCGCATCTCGCTCGCTCCGCTTCCGATCAGCTGATCAGGTAAACGAGGGTGAAGATCACGATCCAGATGATGTCCACGAAGTGCCAGTAGAGCCCCGCGATCTCCACCTGTTCGGCCTTGGCCGGCGGAATCTTCCCGCGCGCGATCTGGATCGCGAGCGTCCCCATCCAGATGACCCCCACCGCCACATGCACCTTGTGCGTCCCGGTCAGGACGTAATACGACGACCCGAAGGTGCTCGAGGTGATCGTGAGCCCTTCATGGATGAAGTGGGTGTATTCCCACGCCTCGATTCCGATGAAGGCGAGACCCATCGCCATGACCATGGCAAGCCAGAAAATCGCCCGGCCGTTCAGCGCACGCTGGACGGCGTCCAGGGCAAGCACCATCGCAAGCGAGCTGAAGAGGAGGATCGTCGTGCTTGTGGTCGTCAGGAGGATGTTGAACAGATCCTCCGGATAGGGGCCGACCACCGCCTGCCCCTTGTAGACCATATAAGTCGAGATCAGAGTCCCGAAAAAGAGACACTCGGAGGCGATGAAGGTCCAGAATCCGAGCTTCCAGCTCGAGACCCCCGTGGCCGTGTATCCGTGGTCGCCAGGCTGCGCCGTCGAAACGTGGCTCATGGTTCCGCCGCCTCAGTGCCCATCGGGAAAGGCCGGCTCGAAGGCCCACATGAAGAGGCAGAACGCCACCGGCAGAACCCCCAGGACGATGATCCACCAGGTCCCCGTCATGACGAGCCCCCACGCGAGCGTCACCGCGGCCGCGAGGAGAAGGGGCCAGAATGAGGGGCTCGGCATCACCGGCTCCGGGCCGCCTTCCTTCATGGTGACCGCCTCGATCTCCCTCCGTTCCTCCTCGTTCCAGAGCGGCTCTCGGCTCTTCACGGTCGGAATCCCAACGAAATTGTAGTGATGCGGGGGTGACGGGATCGACCATTCCAAGTGCGGCGCCCCCCAGGGGTTGGGGCCCGCGCGCTCCCCTTTGCGGGCGCTCACCAGAAGATTCCACATCATGATGAGCGCAGAGAACCCGAAGATGAACGCCCCCACCGTCGAAAGCAGGTTGAAAGACTCGACGTTCAGCTCCGCCGGATAGGTGAAGACTCTCCGGGGAAGCCCGAAAAGACCCGCAAAATGCATTGGGAAGAAGGTCAGGTTGAACCCGATCATCGTGGTCCAGAAATGCCACTTCCCGAGCGTCTCGTTCAGAAATCGTCCGGTCGCCTTCGGGAACCAGTAGTAAAGCCCGGCCCAGAGCCCCATCATCGCGCCCCCCACGATCACGTAATGGAAGTGCGCGACCACGAAGTACGAATCGTGCTGCTGAAGGTCCACCGGCGCCGACGCGTGCATGATCCCTGAAAGCCCGCCGACGGTGAAGACCGCAACGAGTCCGACGGAGAAGAGCATCGCAGTCGTGAATCGGAGCGACCCTCCCCACATCGTCCCCAACCAGTTGAAGATCTTCACCCCCGTCGGGATGGCGATGATCATCGTGGCGGCGACGAAGAAGGAGTCGGCGATCGGCCCGAGCCCCACCGTGAACATGTGGTGGCTCCACACTCCCCAACCGATGAATCCGATCAGGATTCCGGCGTAGACGACGATCGGGTATCCGAAGAGCGGCTTCTTGGAGAAAGTCGGGATGACATCCGAGATCACCCCGAACGAGGGGAGAACCAGGATGTAGACCTCGGGGTGCCCGAAGATCCAAAAGAGGTGCTGCCAGAGGATCGGGTCGCCGCCGGCGGCCGGGTTGAAGAAGTTCGTCGAAAAGACCCGGTCGAAGCCCAGAAGAGCGAGGGCCACCGCGATCACGGGGATCGCGGTGATGAGGATGAAGCTCGTCACCAAGGTCATCCAGGTGAAAAGCGGCATCCGCATCAGCTTCATCCCGGGCGCGCGCAGGTTCAGGATCGTCGTGATGAAGTTCACGCCCCCGGCGATCGACGCGATTCCGATGATCGAAAGCCCGATGAACCAGAAGTCCACGTTTCGCCCGGGCGAATACGTAGTCGAAGTCAGTGTCGCATATCCAACCCAACTCGCGTTCGGCGCCGCTCCGAAGAGGAACGACGAGTTCATGTAGAGTCCCCCAAAGAGGAAGATCCAGTATGAGAACGCGTTCAGCCGCGGGAAGGCGACATCTCTCGCACCGATCTGGAGGGGGACGACGAAGTTGAAGAAGGCCACGGCCATCGGCATCGCCACGAGGAAGACCATCGTGGTGCCGTGCATCGTGAAAAGCTGGTTGAAGACCTCCGCCGAAACGAAGTCGTTGTCGGCGCGGGCCAGCTGGATACGCATCAAGAGCGCTTCGAACCCGCCCACGAGGAAGAAGACGGAGGCGGTTACGAAATACATAATCGCAATCCGCTTGTGATCCACCGTCGTAATCCAGCTCCAGAGGCCGGTGGCCTCGTGGCGCACGACGGAAGGTGTAGTCGCTACCGACGACATGATCTCGTCTTCCTCTCTGGCGGCGTCGTCCGACCGGTTACCTGAGACTGGAGAGGAAGGCCGCCACGGCGGTCACCTGCTCCTCGCTGAGACCCGTGGCGGGCCAGGAGTACATCTGGTCGCGCCCGCGGGGAATTTGCATCATTGCCTGCGTTCCGGGCATCTCCGCCCCGGGCTTCACACTCTGGGGGTCGCGGATCCAGCGGGCGAGGTTCTCCGGAGTATTCGGTAGGCGTCCCGCGCCAATGCTTCCGCGAGCCCCGAAAAGAGTGAGATTCGGACCGACACGCCCCTGGGCCGTCGTCCCGTTGATCGCGTGGCAAGCCACGCAGGTGCTTTGCGTCAGGAAGGCGGTTCGGCCGGCGGCGACGAGTGGGTCTTCCTGCGCGGCCACGGGGAGGGGTGGCTGTGCGGGAGGTGGGGCCGGAGCCTGTGGGGCGACTTGGGTGACGGCCAGCCCCGCGGAGTCGGGCGGCGCGGGAGTCTCCGCATCGGAGGCCGTCACGGCACCCGCCAACCACCGCTCGAGCCACGCCTGGAAATCGGCTTCGGCCGCGACGACGGCTCGCAGCCCCATGAAGGCGTGTGACTCCCCGCAGAACTCCGCACACTGCCCGAGGTATGTCCCCGCTACGGTCGGGGTGAAGTGGATCCACGTATAGCCCGGCTCCCCCTCCCCTTCCCGCAACGCGGGCTCGGGTGCGAGGTCACGCTTCCCGCCGAGTGCGGGAATCCAGAAGGAGTGCACGACGTCCCGCGCCTCGAGCCGGAGGCTCACCGGTCGGCCCAGGGGGAGCCGAAGCTCGTTCGCCGTGGAGACACCCTGTTCGGGATATTCGAATTGCCACCAAAACCGGTGTCCCGTCACATGCACGATGAGCGCATCGTCGGAGAGCGGCCGCTGGGTGGCGAAGACTGCCTGAATCGTCGGAACCACGATGGCCATGACGATCAGCGCGGGCCCGATCGTCCATCCGATCTCGAGACCCATGTGGCCGCGGATCTGCCTCGGCTTTGGATCGCCCTCCTTCCCCCGGAACTTCACGAGGACGTATGCGAGCACGGTCCACACCACGGCCAGGATGAGCATCGTCCACCAGAAGATGCTCACGTACAGCGAGTGGATCGCTTCGGCGAAGTCGGACTGGGGATGGATCGTGGACTGCGGATACGCCGCCTCCCCGCCGCATGCCGCGACGAGCAGGACGCCGAGGAGGGCCGCGCACCAGCCGGCCGCCCCCGAGGGGCGCTTCGAACCGATTTCTCGTGAGGGACGAGGTTGTCTGAGCATCGCGCGTACGGGCTGACCCGGCATCCAACGAGCCGACCCACTCGAGCCGGCCTGAACCGAGATTATATCGGAGACGGGGAAGGGCCGGCGCTCACCGGCGGATCCCTCAAGACAATTCGTCGAGAGGAATCGCCTCGTCGATGAGCATGACCGGGATCCCATCCCGGATCGGGTAGAGGAGCCGGCCGTCCTCTCGGACCAGTCCGGCCTCCAACTCTTCCGCGACCGCCTTACCGCCACGCGTGGTCAAGCGCCCTTCGGCTATTTCAAGGTTCACGCGGTCGAGTAGGGACTTCTCGGCCAGGTGAACCGACGCCTTCGTCTCCGGACACACCAAAATTTCCAGCAATTCAGGATCCACCATCGAACAACTCCGCGTCGGTGTCAACCGTGCCGAGGGGTTCCGGCGAGGTCCCGGCGCCCACGGAAAGGAATGCGCTTCGAACCGAGGTTGGGTAACTTAGCACGCAGGAAGGTTGGGGGCGACGGAGAGACGGCCCCGCATGGGCCCCCGCAATCGCCCCGAGTCCCGCGCCGCGACACCACACCATGAAGACGCCCCGCCTGGCTTTCGGGATCCTCAGCGCCCTCGCTCTCGCCGCCTGCGAGGGGGTGGATGCCGGCGTCCACCCGGGGGGGAACCTCCCAATTCCTCCAGCGGATCACGCCTTCGTCATCTTCGGGAACGACACGGTCACCACCGAAGTGGCGGACACTTCGGACGAACACTCCCAGGGCCTCATGGGGCGGACGGACCTTCCCGAAGACGGCGGTATGTTCTTCGTCTTCCAGAATGAGACGATACGCTCCTTTTGGATGAAAGACACGGACATCCCCCTCGACATCGCCTTCCTGAACCGTCTTTACGAGGTTGTGGACATCCAACAGATGGAGCCCCGGACGGAGATCATGCACACCTCCGCGGCCCCCGCCATGTTCGCCCTCGAAGTCGAGCAGGGTTGGTTCGCGGACCACGGAGTCGCGGTTGGGAGCCGCGCTCAGGTCATCTACGGCCCGAACTGACGCAGGCTCACCCCGGCCCGCCCCCGAATCCGAAGCTCGCCACGACGAGGAGGATGAGAAGGAGGGTTCCCACCGATACGGCTGCCGCCGCCCCCGCTCCCTTTTTTCCGTCGATCACGGCCGCGCCTACGCCGACGAGCGCGATGGCCCATAAGGCGAAGAGGTCGAGGAGGCCGAGAAAACGGCCCGCCAACCCATCCCCGAGGAAGGGGAAGAGCCCGCCCAAAGTGAGGTTGAACTGAATGTCTCCGGAGAGGATTCGGAGAGGGGTGAGGAGGGCGCCGGCAACCGAGAGAATCAGAGACGCGTGCGCCGCCACCGCGAAATACTGCTTGAAACGTCCCTCGAATCCGAATCCGAAGCGGAAGAGGAAGCTGAAGAGACCGGCGGTGAGGGCTATCGTGATCGGAAAGAAGATAAACGCGCCCACCGAACCGCCGATCCGTCCGATCGTCACCATCATTCCGAGATCGGCGGGAGCCTCACCCCCCGCCTGCGCGATCTGGTTCCGTATCATGTCCTCGAAGAGCTCCGCGGGGATCACGAGGTTGGAGGCCGCCGCCAGCACTGCGCCGAGGAGAATCGCCCCCCACGCGACCGGGCGTTCTCGAAGCGCCTGGAAGAGCCGGACGGGAGAGACGAACACCTGCACCACCCTCGTCGGGAGTGGCGCGAGCCTCGGAGCGTCCGTCTCTTCGATCGGATCCTCTGTGTCGGACATGGCGTGCGTCCCCTGAAAGCGGTCCCGTCCACCCGTCCCAGGCACCCATTCGAGCCTGCGGGCCGCCCTATCGTGCCGCCCTACCCAGTCACGCGCAACCCCGCGCCGTCCTCTTGGCTCCCACCCTTCTCCCGCGTTATCCTGCTCGTGTGCATCCATGCCGCCCCTCGCAGTGAAAGTGAGCGTTTCGCATGAGTTTTCGGACGAATCCGGATCGGATCCTCGACCACATAGATCGGGAGCGAAGCCGCGAGGATGAACGGCGAGACGAGTTCGTGCGCGATGCCTCCGCGCGCGAGTTGGGAACGGAGGTCCCGAGTCCCGACGCCACACCCGCCGAGCGGGTCCGCCGCATCTTCGCGCTCGTCGAGAAGGCCTACGTGGCCGCCGCCTCCGGACCGGAGATCCGACGGTTGGCCCAGCGCTTCCAGACGGTGGGGGACATCTCCGGGCATCACGCGAGAGGGGATGTCAGCGTGACTGTCTCCTACCTCGATCACGACCGCCCGGACGACGTGGGGCTGAGCCCCTTCGAGATCCTCCCCCTGAGGGTCGAAGAGGCGCGGAAGGTCACGCGCACGAACCGCCCCGACGCCAACGCCCTTCGGATCCTCCGGGAAGATCTGCGCACCGGCGTCGTGGGAGCCTACAGGAAAATGGAACCCCGACTGCGCGATGCCGTGCGGGAGAGGGCCGATGTCGGCCACGTCTCGGTGCGTGTCACGCTCGACCTCCGCGCCGCAGGGTGACGCTCCGCCCCTGACCGATCCCCTCCCAACCGCCATTCCGGGGAAAGCTACGGTTCCGCGGGTCCTCGTCGTTTTTTTCGACGGCGTCGGGATCGGCGAGCCGGATCCCGAGATCAACCCATTCTTCCGAGCCGAACTCCCCGTCCTCTCGGGAGCCTTGGGCGGACTCCTCCCCACGCTCGCAGACCTCGCTCCCTTCGGCCTCGCCGGAAGAACCCTTCCCCTCGACGCCTGCCTCGGCGTCCCGGGGACGCCGCAGAGCGGGACCGGGCAGGTGGCTCTTCTCACGGGAAGAAACGCCGCGGAGATCCTGGGTCGCCACTTCGGTCCCTGGCCTCCCGTTCGACTTCGTCCGCTCCTCGAGGAAGAGAACTTCCTCCGTCGCGCGGTACAGCTCGGGGGCGACGTCGCCTTCGCGAACGCGTATCCCGAGGGGTATCCGGGGGACCGCCCGGCACGCCGGGTCGCCGCACCACCGATCGCGGCGCGGGCGGCGGGAGTCCTCGAGCGCGAGCACCGCGCCCTCGCCGAGGGGCGGGCGGTCGCCTCGGAGATCGTGAACGACGGATGGATCGAGTTCCTTGGGCATGCCGAAATTCCGCGCGTGACCCCCGAGGAGGCCGGAGCCAATCTGGCGAAGCTGGCCGGTGGTGCCGACCTCACTTTCTTCGCGCACTACCAGACGGACCTCGCGGGACATCGGGGAGGAATGGACGGGGCCATTGCGGCTCTCGAACGCGTGGACCGGTTCCTCGGCGGCCTCCTCGCTCACCTTCCTTCCGATCTCCTGGTCCTGGTCTCGAGCGACCACGGAAATCTCGAGGACATCCGCGGCGGACACACCCGAAATCCCGCGCTGGGGCTCGCCCTCGGACCGCATGCCGCCACCGTTCCACCGCTGCACTCGATTCTCGGTCTCGCTGAATTCGTGCTCGCGCAGGTCGAGGCGCGTGTAGGGGCCATGGGCGGCGGCTGACGGCTACCCGGCCGAGGCGCTCCCGGGACGGCCACTCCAGCGCGGCCACCCCACCCGTGACGGTTGCCCCGTCGGCGGTTTTCCTAGGGCCCGGTTGCCCGGTACCGGATTTGCGAGAGCGCATCGCTCGGAGTCGCCGGGGGCCACTCCGCGGTTCGGTCCCCTCCCCCCATCCCCACGCCCCGCAACGGCCGACAACTTTCCGGGGTGCCCGAGCTCGCGACCCACTCCCGCGCAGATCCGGGGCCACGACGCATTCTCGGGGCCCTTCTCCTCGACTCGGGCGCCATCCGCCCGGCCGAGTTGGACCGAGCCCTCGAGGCGCAGCGAAAGACCGGAGAGCGACTGGGCGAGGCGATGGTGCGGTTGGGATGTGTGCCGGAAGAGTCCGTCGCGCGAGCGCTCGCTGGCCAGCTCGGCCTCCCTTTCGAGGTCGGCCCGCTCACTCCGGACGCGGAGGCGCTTCGGCTCGTCCGGGGAGCCTTCGCCCGCGGACGTGGAGTCCTCCCCCTCCGGCTCAGGGGTCGGTTCCTCCAGGTCGCCGTGAGGGATCCACTCGACCTCGCCACGCTCGACGACCTGCAGTTCCAGAGCGGTCGGCGAGTCGAACCGATCGTCACAACCCCATCGGCGCTGAGCGAGGCGCTCACCGCCGCGTTCCACTCCCCCGCGCCGATTCGGCCGACCTCCGGAGGGGACGGCGAAGCTCTCGACCCCCGTGCCGAGGCGCCTCCCGAATCCGAGGAGGCCACGGCGCCGCCCATCGTCCGCCTGGTGGACCTCCTCATCCGCCGATCCGTCGAGGCCGGCGCAAGCGATCTCCACGTCGAGCAGGGAGCCCGCGATCTCCTGGTACGGGAGCGCATCGATGGTGTCTTGCGACGGGTGACGGCCGTCGCGCCTTCGGCTCGGGCCGCGCTCCTTTCGCGCATCAAGATCTTGGCAGGAATGGACATCTCGGTGAAGCGCCGGCCCCAGGACGGCGGATTCCCGCTCCAGCACGAGGGCCGGACATTGAGCGTGCGGGTCTCGACCCTTCCGGTCGAGGCCGGGGAGAAGGCGGTCCTCCGCTTCCTCGATCCTCGCTCCGCTCCCGCAAACCTCGAGGCGCTCGGTTTTTCCGCCGAAGATCTCGGCCGCCTGCGCGCCCTCCTACGGGGAGGGCGGGGTGTGGTCCTCGCCGCGGGACCTACCGGGAGCGGGAAGAGCTCCACGCTCTTCGGGGCACTCGGGGAGCTGAACCGCGACGAGTCGAATGTGGTGACCCTCGAGGACCCCATCGAATATCGGGTCGAGGGAGTGAATCAGGTCCAGGTAAACCCCAAGTCGGGGCTCACTTTTCCCGCGGCGCTGCGCGCCGTCCTGCGGCAGGACCCGGACATCATCATGGTAGGAGAGATTCGGGACCGGGAGACCGCGGAGATCGCGATGTCGGCCGCGATCACCGGCCACCTCGTCCTCTCGACCATTCACACGATCGACGCCCCCTCGGGGATCACCCGCCTCATCCAGATGGGCGTACCGGCGCATCTCGTGGCGGGAGGACTCGCCGGGATCGTCGCGCAGCGCCTCGTGCGCCGGTGTTGTCTCGCGTGCCGAGGTCGAGCGAAGGGATGCCCCGCATGCCACGAGGGATACCGAGGGCGAACGGGGGTCTTTCAACTCCTGACGGTCACGGAAACGCTCCGCGAGATGGTCGCCCGCGGGGCGGATGCAGGGGAGCTCCGCCGCCGGGCCGAGGAGGGGGGGATGGGAACGATGGCGGAGGACGCCCGCCGCAAGGTCACCGAGGGAGTGACGACGCCCCACGAAGTCGCCCGCGTCCTTCGCGAGGACCCGGGCGAGGCTCTTCCGTGCATGAGGTGTGGAGGGGGCCTCCCTCCCGATGGCCGCGGCTGTCCCTTCTGTGGCTTTTGTCGGATCCAGGCCTGTGCCTGCGGCCGGTCGCTTCGGAAGGGGTGGCGTTATTGCCCTGATTGTCTGCGAAAAGTGGTGCCGGCCCTCTGATCCGAGAGGGGTCAATCTCCGAGGAAGAGTTGGCCGAGCGCCGGGAATCCTTGCCGCGCCTTCTTCCCGCGCCCTACCTTCCCACCTATTCCCCCGGGGCCCATCCCGCGGGCCCCCGGCTCCCTCTCCTCTTCCCTCCGGTTCCGTCCGGCGCTCCATGTCCAGCTCGCGTTCCCGGGTTCGAGGCCTGACCGGGGGGACCGGCGAATCCCCCGGCGGCGCGGCCACCGGATGATCTCCTTCCGGACCGTTCGCGGCCGCCTCTTTTGGGTCCTCGTGGGCGTGGCGCTGGTTCCCGTCACCCTGGTGCTCCTCGCGGGCGCGCTCATCCTCCGCGAATTCGTGGTCACGACCGGAACCGCAGGGGCATGGGATCAGGTCGCCGAGTCGGGGCGGGTCCTCCTCGAACAAGTCGGTGAAGTGTCCGCACCTTCGCCGGAGCTCGTCGCCGCGGCCGATGTCCACCGCGACGGCCTGACCGAATCGGTTCGATTTTCCCGGCTCTATTCGCTTTTGGGCGAGAGGGTTCTCGTGCTCCTCCCCGCCTTCGCCCTCTTCGTCTTTCTCTTGGCGGGCATCGTCGCGCTCGCCTCCGCGAACTGGCTCGCCCGCAGCTTCTCGAAACCAGTCGAAGAGCTCGTCGGCTGGACGGAGCGGCTCGGGGCGGGAGCCGCGCTCCCTCCCCATCCCCCGGGCGCGGCGGGCGAGATGCGCGAGTTTCTCACCCTTCGCGACGCGCTGCGCAGGACGGAGCGGTCCCTCGCCGAAGCCCGGACCCGCGAGGCCGAGAGGATCCGCACGCAGAGCTGGGCTGAGATGGCTCGGCGGATCGCGCACGAGCTCAAAAATCCCCTCACCCCGATGGCGCTCGCCGCGGACACGGTCGCAGCTTCCGACACGCCCAGTATCGCGACGGCGGGCGAAGTCCTCCGCGAGGAGATCCATCGGCTGGACCAGATGGCCCGCGCTTTCGCACAATTTGGCCGCCCGGTGGAGGGGCCTCCCTCGCGCGTGGATCTCGGCGAGCTCCTCTCCTCCATCGCTCGGCGGCTTTCTTCGGAGGGGGCGCCGATCCGACTCGACTTGCCTCCCAATCCCGTGGAGGTCACGGGCCACCTCGACGCCCTCGAGAGGGTGGCGAGAAACCTCGTGGCCAACGCCCTGGAAGCCACCGCCGGGGGGGGCGGGGTGAACGGGGTGAACGCTCCGATCGAGGTGCGCCTCCGGCGGGCCGCCGGAGGCGCCGAGATCCGGGTCCTGGACCGCGGACCCGGCGTACCACCGGAAATCCTCGAACGAATCTGGGAGCCGGAGTTCACCACGAAACGCCGCGGAACGGGACTCGGGCTCGCGCTGGTCCGCCAGGCCATCCGCGCACACGGTGGGGAGGTGTTCGCGGAGAATCGGGAGGGCGGGGGCGCCGAGTTCAGGGTCTGGCTTCCCCTGGGCCTCTCGACCGCTCCCCAGGCCTCGACTCCCCTCCCGCGGTCCGCCTCCGAATCGGACTCCGCGGGCACCGCGAGACCGGCCTCCGATGGCGGCACCGCCGTCGCCCGTGGGGAGGGGCGCGGGTGAGGATCCTCATCGTGGACGACGAAGCGAACCTTCGGCGCATGCTTCGCGCGCTGTTGGAGCAGGAAGGGCACGTCATTCTCGAGGCGGAGAGCGCCGAGGCTGCCCTCGCCCGCCTGGAAGATCACCGCCCGGACACGATCCTTCTCGACCTCGTCCTTCCGGGGGCTACGGGGCTCGAGACTCTTCCGGGGCTGAGGAAAGCGCTTCCAGACGTCCCCGTGATCATGATGAGCGGGGAGGCAACGCTCTCGGACGCGGCCCGCGCAACCCGCGAAGGCGCCTTCCACTTCCTCGAGAAGCCGCTCTCCGCCGAGGCGGTCCTCGCCACGGTGCGGGCCGCGATCGAAGTCGCGCGGGCCCGTGGGCTGGCACGCGCGCTCCAGGAAGAACTCGACCCCGGGGCGCTCCTCGTCGGGGAGAGTAGGGCCATCGAAGAAGTTCGGGCCGCGATCCGGAAGGTCGGGCCCACGGAGGCGCGGGTCTTGATCTTCGGTGAAAGCGGCACCGGAAAGGAGCTCGCGGCCACCGCGATCCATGCACTCTCTTCTCGGCGCGACCGACCCTTCGTGCGCGTGAACAGCGCAGCCATCCCCCGTGAGCTCGTCGAAAGCGAGATGTTCGGGCACGAGCGCGGAGCATTCACGGGAGCCACCGAGCGGGCGCGGGGGCGCTTCGAGCTTGCTCACACGGGGACCCTCTTTCTCGACGAGGTCGGAGACCTGGGCGAAGAAGCGCAGGCGAAACTCCTCCGTGCCCTCGAAAGTGGAACCATCCAGCGAATCGGGAGCGGTGACCCCGTCACGGTGGACGTCCGCGTGCTCGCGGCGACGAACCACGATCTCCATGCCAAAGTTCGAGGTGGGCGATTTCGGGAAGATCTCCTCTTCCGGCTCGAGGTCGTCCCGCTTCACATCCCTCCGCTGCGCGACCGGCTCGACGACCTACAGCCCCTGGTGGAGCACATTTGCGAGCGTCTGCGGAGGCGGCAGGGCCTTCAGGTGCCGCCGATTACCGACGCGGGGATCGCGGCGCTCCATCGGCACGGCTGGCCCGGAAACGTTCGCGAGCTCATCAACTTTCTCGAGCGCCTCGCGATCCTGCACCCCGGCAGACCGGCCGGAGAGGAGACCGTGCGCTCGAATCTCAACCCCCTGGGCGGCGCTCCGCGGCGGGCACCCGATCCTTCCGAGAGCGAGGGAATCCCTCTGGCCGAGCGCCTCGACGCCTTCGAGCGGGAGTTGATCACGGATGCCCTGGGGACCGCTCAGGGAAATGTGGCCGAGGCGGCTCGAAGGCTTCGGACCGACCGGGCCAATCTCTACCGCCGAATGCGCCGGCTCGGTCTCCGGCAGGACGACTGAGGCGGCGGCGCGTGTCCACGCCCCTTCCAGGCGCAATCCCATGCGCCGCCCCCCCCGGCCCGCACCCTTCCAGCGCTCCACACCATGGGATAGACTGACCGGACCGCTCCAGGTCCTGGGGTGGCAGTCCACGACCCCTGGAGGCCCGCCGTGTCCGTCCGAAGATTCCTCCTCCCCCTTCTCGCGATCCTCGCGCCGGTCTCCTATCCCCTCGGGGCACAACTCCCGGAGGCTGCTGCCGGCCCCCCCCCTTCCTCGGTGATCCAGGAGGTCATCGAAACTCTTAATTCGGCAGAGGTCCTCCGGCTCCCCGGCGGTGCCCGGATTCCGGAGGGAACGCGTGTCGAGGGGTCGGTCGCCGTCCTCGGGGGCGAGGTGGAGCTCCAGGGCGAGGTCACGGGCAATCTCCTCGTCGCCAATGGCGACCTTCGGATGCGCACGGGCGCCCGTGTCGGAGGAGACGTGCTCGTGGTCGGCGGCGCCCTCCAAATGGACCCGGGCGCGACAATCACGGGAGTCTCGCGCATCTTCGCCTATCCCTTCCGGTATCGAACCCGCGCCGGCGTCGTCGAGGCGATCCCCGACGGGGACTTCGCACCGGGCTTTCTCGCGTCGGACCTGGGATTCGGACAGGCTCGCGTGACGATTCGCGCGGGACCAACTTACAACCGGGTCGAGGGGCTTCCGGTCCGGATCGGCCCCGTCATCCAGACGGTGGGGTCGAATCCCCTCTCCATGGAGGCACTCGCGATCTGGCGCTCCGTATCGGGGTTGAACCTTGAGTCGGACCGCCTGGGCTACGCGTTCCTCCTGGACCAGGGACTCGGTGGCAGGGGAACGGCCTCGATCGGGGCCACCGCGTTCCGTGAGGTCGCGGCGATCGAGAACCGCGGGATGGGAGACCTCGAAAGTTCTCTTTCGACATTCTTCCTGCGTCGCGACCTCCGCGACTTTTACGAGCGTGAAGGGTGGACCGCCTTTCTCGACCTGCGGCCGGCGCGCATCCCACTCAACCTCACGGTCGCCTATCGCGAGGAGGAGAACAGGACCCCCGCGGTGCATGACCCCTGGACGCTGCGCAGCTCGGATCACGCGTGGCGCCCCCTCTCGCTCGCGGGCGAAGGAACCGTCCGAAGTGTCGAGGCCGACCTCCATTGGGACCAGACCGACAACGCGCTAGACCCGTCCGACGGGTGGTCGCTCGACCTCCGATTCTCGCGGCAGGTCGGTGGGGCCCTTAGGCTTCCCCAATTCTCCCTCGATCCTTCTGCACTCGAAGGAGATTCCGGAGACTGGGGCCCCGAGCTGCCGACCTTTACTCGGGGGGCCTTCGACCTCCGCAGGTATGCCCGCGTCTCGCCGACCTCTCGCCTCAACCTCCGAGTCGCGGGCGCGGGGACGCTCACCTCGTCCCCCCTCCCTCCGCAGCTCCAGTCGGCGCTCGGGGGAGAAGGCACCCTCCCCGGCCACCCGCGATTCTCCGTGTCGTGTGGAGCCCGCTCGACCGTTTATCAGGCAAGCACGGGCGCCGATGAGGCGGCAGAGCAGATCCAGCCAGTATTTCCCCTTTACGGCTGCGACCGCACCCTCCTCTTCCAGGCGGAGTTCCAGGGATTCCTCCCGATTTCCTGGAATCCGGTTCCGGACGAATGGGAGGATGCGGAACTCTCCTCGCTCTTCGAGCTGCGGCCGGCCTGGGAAATCTTCTTCAACGCGGGCCGGGGTTGGGTCCGCGGGGACCTCGCCGAGGAGGTGGCCCGGAACGACAGCCCGACCCGCGCCGATGTCGGCGCGGGCATCTTTTTTGGGCCCTTCGGGCTCTATTGGTCCTATCCGCTCAATCGGCGCGATCAGGAGCTGAACTTCTTCGTTCGGCTCCAGCGCCGCTTCTGATCACTCGGGCTCCCGTGCCAGGCGCAATCCGTTCGAGCGTCCGAGGGTCGGCGGCCGCGCTGATCCTCACGCTGTCGCTCTCCGGGCCCGTTTGGGCTCAGGAGGTCCCGCCTTACCGCATGCAGCTGCGGGAGGCGGATGGCGGAGTCACGGTCTTTGTGGACGACCTCCTTTCCGAGCCGGGAATCCGGAGCTCGATGGAGGCCGGTCTCCACGTCCGCTTCACGGTCGTGACCGAGCTCTGGAGAGACGGATGGTTCGACTCGCAGCGAGGCCGACACGAGTGGCGCGCCACGGTCCGCTACGATCAGCTGGGCGGCTGGTTCACTGTGGAGACGACCGACGGCATCGTGCTCCAGGCGGACACCCCCGGGGAGGCCTCCGCAATTCTCGAGCGAGAGCTGCGCGTTCCCCTCACACCACCCTCGCCCGGGCGGTATTACTACCTCGGCCGGCTCGAGATGGAGACCCTCTCGCTCACCGATCTCGAGGAGCTCCGAAGGTGGCTCCGCAATCTCCCGGCCCCCGCGAGTGGCGGCGACTCCGGGCTCGGCAGCGCGCTCGGGCGCGGGTTGAGCCGTGTCCTGGTCCGCCTTCTCGACCTCCCTTCACGGCAGCTCGAGGCGCGGACTCCCCGATTCAGTTGGGAGGGGTGAGCGAAGTCGCCCCGGGTCCCCGGAGGAAACGGCCGGGACGGGCTTCGGTGGCCACGCCGTCACGAATGACCGCCCGGCCATTCACGAAGAGGTGCACGACTCCCTCGGCGAGTTGGTGCGGACGCTCGTAGGTCGCCCGCTCCTCCACCGCGCCGAGGTCCAGGACGACGAGATCCGCGAAGTATCCGGGACGCACGGTGCCCCGCTCGCGGAGCCCGATCCGGTCCGCCACCGCGGACGACGCCTTACGGATCGCGTCCTCGAGGCGGAGGACGCCCTCGTCGCGCACATAGTGGCCGAGGATGCGGGGATAGGTGCCGTAGGCGCGGGGGTGCGGCTGCCCTCCTCCCCCCGTTGGATTCCAGCCGGCGCCGTCGGTCCCGAACTTGATCCAGGGTAGGGTGAGATTCCGCCGAACGGCGTCCTCCGACATCGCGAAGTAGATCATCCCGACATTGGAGCCGTCCCGGAGAACGAGGTCCATCGCCGCTTCCACCCAGTCCGCCGACCCCAGAGTGAGCGCCACTTCCTCCAGGGTCCGGCCGATGAGGGGAAGGTGCTCCGGCCGCGACACGGTCGAGACGATGCTCCCCTCCGGCGTGGCGAGCCGGCACCAGTTTTCCCAGTCAGAGGGTGGCCCCAGCATCTCCTCGCGCATCCGCGCCCGCGCGTCCGGGTCCCGGAGGTTCGGGAAGAGGCGGTCATCAGCCTGACTCCAGGGAGGGAAGCAGGCGGTGAGGCTGGTGGAGGCCGCCGTGTACGGGTACATCGCCGCTCCCACGTCCACTCCCCGAGCGCGGGCGCTTTCGATGCGCGCGACGATCTCCTCCGTGAGGCCCCAGTTCTCGACTCCGGCCGCCTTCAGGTGGTAGATCTCGACGGGAACTCCCGCCCGCTCGCCAATGTCGGCGGCCTCGTCGATCGCCTGGAGGATCCGGTTGGACTCGCTCCGAAGGTGGGTGATGTAGACCCCCCCGTACTGCGCGACGACCCGAGCGATTTCGACCAGCTCCTCAGTGCCGGCGTAGGCGCCCGGCGGGTAAATCAGGGCAGTGGCTACCCCGAATGCGCCGTCCTCCATCGCCCGCGCCGTGACCGCCCGCATCGTGTCCAGTTCGGCCGTGCTCGGGGCTCCGAGCGCCGCGCCCATGGCGTAACGCCGGACGGTCGTCCCCCCCAAGAACGACCCCACGTTCACCGCGACCGCGCCCGCCTCCATCTCTTCCAGCCAGGCGCCGAAGCGCCTCCACTCGCTGGAGCGCCGGACGGCGACGGGATCGGCCGGGTTCACCCAGCCGAGGGTTCGTCCGTTGACGGGGGCCGGGGTGTTGGACTCCCCCATGATCTCCGTCGTGACACCCTGGAAGGTTTTCGAGAGGGCGGACCCATCCTCGAGGTACCGCTCGTCCGACTGACCGTTCAGGTCTATGAACCCCGGGGCCACGACGAGGCCACGGACGTCCACGACCTCCCGGGCGTTTTCCCGCGACAGGAGCCCGGGGGGCGCAATGGCCGCGATGCGGTCCCCCCGGAGCGCCACGTCCGCGAATCGCCAGGGGTTCCCCGTCCCGTCCACGAGGCGGCCGCCGACGAGGAGGACGTCCCAGGGATCCTCGGCGGAAGCCACCTGCGCGGCCGCCCCTACGGCCCCCAAGATAGTATACAGAACCAAAAGCATGATTCTCATTCGTTCACCCCGAATTCTGCGCGCCGGACGGCGTGTTCCCGGATGTAGGCGAGGTCTGGCGCCACCCCGATCCCGGCCGCGGAGGGGGGCCTCATCCTTCCGTCCCGGAGCTCGAATTCCGGTGTCACGATGTCCCGAATCCAGTACCGCCGCGACTCCGAGATGTCCCCCGGAAGCGTGAACCCCGGGAGGGTCGTGAGGGCGAGGTTGTGTGCACGGCCAATCCCCGACTCCAGCATTCCCCCGCACCGGACCGGGATCCCTCTGTCACGGCAGATGTCGTGCAACTCCCGCGCCACGCGGTGGCCCCCCAACAACCCCGGTTTGACGCTGACTGCTCCACAGGAGCCCAGCTCGAGGGCGAGGCGGAGTTCCTCGGGAGATCCGATCGATTCGTCCAAGCAGATCGGCGTGCGAAGCTTCTTCTGGAGTCGGGCGTGCCCCAAGAAGTCCATACGGCCGAGGGGTTGCTCGATCCAGAGAAGCCCGAGCCGGTCCAGGGCCTCCAGCCGGCTCCCGTCCCGCCCCGCGTATGCCCCGTTCGCGTCCACGGCGAGCGAAGCGTCGGGGAATCGGTCTCTGGCGGCGCCGGCGATTTCCGCCTCCCGGCCGGGCTCGATCTTCAGCTTCACCGCGGAATAACCACGTTCGAGCGCCGCCTCAATCCGCTCGAGGAGCGCTTCGCGGCTCGGCTGGAGCCCCACCGCGCAGGCGACCGGAACCGCGTCGCCCGAACCCCCGAGGAGCTCCCAGAGGGGGACCCCGCTCTCCTGCCCCTGAAGGTCCCAGTAAGCCATCTCGACGGCCGCCTTCGCCATGGAATGTCCCTGGACCCACGACACGGGCGCCAGGATTTCCTCGGGCCCCAAGATTTCTCGCCCCACCACCGAAGGGAGGATGAACTCGGTGAGGACGAGCCAGGCGGTCTCCGTAGTCTCGGGAGAATAGGCCGGCGTCTCGCCCGCCACACACTCCCCCCACCCCTCCAACCCCTCCTCTCCCCGCACTCGCAGGAGGAGGATCCGCCGTTCCGACCGGGGGCCCGCGCTCGAGGCGAACGGCTCCATAAGTGTCAGTCGGACTTCGAGTAACTCGGCGCCCGTGACTCTCACAAGGCCCGTTCCAGCTCCTCGAAGACCTCGTCCACCTGTTGCCAACCCACCCGGAGAAGAAAGGTGCTGTTCCGCCCATACGACTTGTCGCCGAGGATGAAGAAGTTCGGTTCCGGATTCTTGAGTGCGTCCACTCCGTGGCTCTCCTGCTGCGTGCAATCCCCGCCCGCTGCGCCGAGGAGGGCGGCCGACAGCTTCATGGGCGCGCTGAAGGCATAACACTCATGGACCTGGAGCTGGCGATAAATGGTGTCGTCCCCGACCCCGCCCGTCAGCGAAACGATGCGGTCTACATGAAATTCTTCCTCGCTTCCGCCCCCCTGTCGCAATCGGACCCGGATCCCCCCGTTTTCACGCGAAATCGATTCCACGACCGATCCCGGCCGGGGCCGCACGACGGGGGAAGCCCCGGCCGCGAGCGACTCGGCCGCGTCGGTGAGCTCCCTCCGCTGCGGGAGAGGATCTCCCGCGACTGCGCCCCAGTCGGGATGCGTCTTCCGGAGGACCCAGATCACCCGGGTATTCGGACGCTCGGCGCCGAGCGCGGCGAAGTCCCGGGCCACCGTCTGTGCGGAGTGGCCCGAGCCGGCCAGGAGGACGGTCCTCCCCGCCCACTCCTCGGTCCCCCCGTCGAGGTCCGGGATGCGTGACTGGATCCGATCCCCCAGACCACGTTCACCGGGAGCGGGAATCCCGCCGTCCCCGAGCGTGTTCGGGTTTCCGTATTTCCCGGTGCAGTCCAGAACGACGTCCGCCCGCTCCACCCACTCGCGTCCCGACTCGTCCTGGAGGAGGATCCGGAAGGGGCGGCTCGCCCGTTCGGGGGTCGCGATCTCCTCGTGTTTGAGCGTGCCCTCCCTCCCGACCGCCACGACGCGGGTCCCGAGCCGGAGGACGGAGGAGAGCGGGGTCTCGGCCCACAAGGGATCGAGCACCCGGTCGGCGAGCTCCCACCCGGTGGAGGTGACCTCCCGGTCCACCTCGAGCGGGGCGCCGATCGCGGCGAGGTGACGCTCCATCCGCGGCGACACGTTCATCCCCCAGGGGGAAAAGAGTCGCACGTGCCCCCAGTCCCGCACATTTGCTGCCGGGCGCCCCGAAGCCTCGTAAACGGCGACGTCGTAGCCGGCGTCGAGCGCGGCCAGGGCGGCGTCGAGCCCCACCGGACCGGATCCGAGAACGGCGAGCCGACGGGTTCGTTTACGATCGTGATCGGATACCATGTGGGTCCCTTTCGTAGCTGTGGCGGCCCTTCCCTCGCCCATCCCCTGAACCGGCCAACTCCGCTCCAGGTTCCTCGAAGCCCTTGCCGCGAGGGCGACCCGCTAACGATGCGGCCTCATCGGGGCGGGCGCGAGCAGGAGAGCCGCGAGGAGGGCGCCGCGATCGAGGGACCGTCCGACTTCCACATGCTCGTGCGCGGCATGTGCGCCGTCTCCGACCGCACCAAGGCCGTCCAGGGTCGGGGCGATCGGGGCGGTCGTGTTCCCGTCGGAGCTTCCCCCTGCCATCCCCTCCCGCAACTCGATCCCCATCCGTAGGGCCAATCCCCTCGCCTCCTCCCAGAGGGCGGCCGTGCCGGCGGTCCGCTCGAATGGCGGCCGAACGAATCCCCCATGGACTTCGAGCCGGCACCCCTCCAGGCGGGGCTCCAATCCCCGGATCGCGGCCTCGATCCGGGCGGCGTCCTCGCGATGCGTCACGCGGACATCCACCTCCGCCTCCGCCTCCGCGGCCACCGTGTTGGAAGTCTCGCCGCCACGGATCTTCCCTACGTTCACCCGGATCCCCCGCGGAGGATCGGAAAGCCCGCAAAGCGCGAGGATGTCGCCGGCCAGCTCCTCGATCGCGCTCGCCCCACGATCGGGATCGAGGCCGGCGTGCGCGCTTCTCCCGATCACCCGCAGGCGAAAGGTCCCGGACGCCTTCCGCGAGGTCTTGAGCCTTCCCTCCGCACCGAGCGCCGGCTCGAGCACGAAGACTCTGCAGGACTTCGCGGCCCAACGCCGGATGGATGGAGTGGATTCCGGGCTTCCGAGCTCCTCGTCGGAATTGAGGAGGACCACCGGCGGCACCTCGGGTGACAGCCCTACTTCGAGAAGAAGCTGGAGAGCGAGGACAATCTGCGCGAGTCCGGCCTTCATGTCGAAGACTCCGGGACCAAAAAGCCGGTCCCCCTCGCGGCGAACGGGCATCACTCCCAGGGTCCCCACTGGCCAGACCGTGTCCGTGTGTCCGAGGAGGAGCTGCGGACTCCGGCGGACATCCTTGCGGGGAAGGGCGAGCAGGACGTCGCCGGTGGCCTTCCCGCCAATCCGGCGGATTTGGTAACCCAGCCCCTCGAGGTTCCGAGCCATCACCTCTTGCACGCGGGCTTGGGCGGCGGGAACCGAAGAGGGAGACTCGATCCCGACGAGCTCCTCCACGAGCGAGACCCACGCCTCCTCCTTCGCCCGTGCGAGATCCCGGAGCCTTACGAGGGTGTGATCACCGGGCGTAGACACCCCCCCTCCGGTAGCTCTCGTCGAGAAGCTCGACGGGGTGGGCCACCTGGATGTGCGATCCCTGGATGCGGAGGCCGCCTCCGATCTGCATCGCGCACCCCGGATTCCCCGTGGCGAGAACCGCGGCACCTGTGCTCCTCACCGCGATGACCTTGTCACCTCCCACCCTTCCGCCCAGATCCGGGTGGGTGATCCCGTAGATTCCCGCTCCCCCGCAGCACTCGTCCCCGTTAGGGACAGGCACGAGTTCAAGCCCCGGAATGGAGCGAAGGAGGTCCAGGGGCGGATTCCGGACCCGCTGTCCATGCAGGAGATGGCAGGGAGGGTCGTACGCCACCCGCATCGGAAGGGCGCCACCCTGCAGCGGCTTTCGCCCTTCCCCCGCGAGGATCTCGGAAATATCACGCACTCGCTGGGAAAACCAGGCGCCCGCTTCCCGGTCTTCGGGACTTCCCTCCTCCATCAGGTGATCGTACTCGCGCATCGTCGCTCCGCACCCGGCGGCGTTCGTAATGATCCAGTCCACCCCCGCGGCGTGGAAGGCCGCGAGATTGACTCTCGCGAGGTCACGGGCCACCGCGAGCTGACCGCCGTGAGCGTGAAGGGCACCGCAGCACCCCTGGCCGGGGACATCCACGACCTCCCATCCGTTCGCCGCCAGCACTCGCGCGGTGGCTTCGTTGACCCTGCGGAAGAGGTGGTCCTGCACGCATCCGGTCAGAAAGGCGACCCGCCCCTTCCGTTTGGGCCGCTCCGAGCGAGAGGTGTCCCGTCGCGTCGCTCCGGATGGGGACCCCCCGGTCTCCGCCCTCCTGGCGACCTCAGCCGAGATGGTTCCGCGCGGGACCCGCCAGGGAAGCGAGGCCGCGAGCATCGCCATTCCCAAACGGGGCACCTTCAGCGGCCCCCACCCGGGGAGGAGGCGCGCCAGGACCGATGAGATCCGGCTCCAACGGAGGAGACGGCTCGCCCCCATCCAGACCCGGAAGAGGGATGGGGTTCGGATCGCTGTCAGAAGAAGGGCTGAGGCCCCCGACAGCGGGCGCGCATCCCCCGCCACCTCCCGAGCGCGCTCAAGAAGGAAGCCGTACTCCACCCCCGAGGGGCACACTGTCTCGCACGCCCGGCACCCCAAACACCGATCGATGTGGCGCTGGAAGGCGTCCGAGCCTGCATCGAGCCGCCCCTCCACGACCGCGCGCATCAGGTGGAGCCGTCCTCTCGGCGAGTCCGCCTCGTCGTAGAGCCGGACATAGGTGGGGCACACCGGGAGGCAGAACCCGCAGTGCACGCAGTTGGAAAGTCGGTCGTCCTGCGCGGCGAGCGCTCCCCCGAGCGCTCTTTCAGAGTCCGCCGGCGGGCGAACCGATCTCCGCTCCACTCCCGCGTCTCTCACTTCCACCCCTCCCTCCAGGCTCCTGGGAGGATCCCCCCCGGATCGAACCCACGGGTGATCCCCGCGTGGAGGCGGGCCACGGCCGCGGACGGCTCGCCTCCCCCCTCGATCTCCACGGGGATCGCCCCCTGGGCTCGGAGGACACGGAGCGAACCTCCCACGGAGCGGGCAGCTTTGCCGACCCCGGCAAGCGCCTCGACTGTCGCGTCAGGAAGGAGAGTCCCCCGGAAGGTGCCCTCGAGGAGATGCATCGCCAGATGCCTGAGGGGCACGCCCTCAAGGGCCGCAGCGATCGCTCCCCCGCGATCGGGGAGCGCGTGCGCCCGGAAGGTGACCGCCCCCGCGCCGTCGTCACGGGCGAGGATGCGGGCCGCGGCCGCCGAGTCGGGCCCCTCGAGTTCGCGAACGGGAAGTCCCACCTTTTCCAGGAGGACCTCCCGCATCCGGGCCACGGCGCGCTTCGAACCCATGAGGCGTAAGAGGACCCGCACTCCCGAGTCGTCGAGGGGGGCTTCTTTTTCGCCGGCGAGGAGCTCGGCGGCCGCGACCGGAAGGGGAAGGGTCGCGAGAGACCGCCCGAGCTCCCACGCCTCATCCGCCCGGCCACGCGACCAGACCAGCGTTCGGTCATCCTCCGGAAGGGGATAGAGCCGAAAGATGACCTGGGTGATCAGGCCGAGGGCCCCGAGGCTTCCCGTGGCGAGCCGCACGAGGTCGAATCCCGCGACGTTCTTCACGACGCGCCCCCCGAGCGAGAGGATCCGGCCCGCACCGTCCACCATCGTCAGGCCGAGGAGCTGGTCGCGCGGCCGGCCGTGCGAGACGCGGAGCGGGCCGCCCGTCCCCGTTGCCACGATCCCGCCGAGGGTGATCCCCTCCCCACCGGGAGGGTCGAGCGCCAGCCACTGACCCGCGTTCGCCACCCCCTTTTGGAGCGCCCCTAGGGTGAGCCCCGCTCCCGCGTGCATCGTTAGATCCGCCGGCTCATGCTCGATGAGCACGGCCATGCGAGAGGTGGAAATCGTGAGGTCCGGTTCCGCCGCGCCCTCGTGCGCCCCCGAGGCGGAGAGTGGGGCGTGTGCAGGCCGGATCCCGGCGCCCACCCCGTTCCCCGCGGGCAGGACCTTCCAACCCTCCTCGCGGGCTACGCGGAGGAGGGCGGCCGCCTCCTCGGCGGTCGAGGGCGCGGCCACCGGTGCCCTCCCATCCTGAGGCGCCCCATCGGAGTCGAGGAGCTTCCGGACGCGGGCCCGGATGGCAGCCGGATCGGTCATTGTCGTCGCCGGAGTCATGCGGCCCCGGCCGGCACTGCGGCGTACCCATCGGGGAGAACCTTCCCCGGATTCGAGAGCCCGGCCGGATCGAAGACATCCCTTACGCGGGCCATCGCCTCCAGGACTTCGTGCGAGCACACCAGGGGCATGTAGTTCCGTTTGTCGAGGCCCACGCCATGTTCCCCGGTGATGGTCCCGCCCGCCTGGATGCAGGCCTCCATGATCTCCTTCGAGGCCGCTTCGACCCGGCGCACCTCGTCTTTGTCGCGGCGGTCGAAGAGGAGATTCGGATGGAGGTTTCCGTCCCCGGCGTGAAAGACGTTCGCCACCTGGATCCGGTACCGGCGGCCGATCTCACCTATCTTCACGAGCACCTCCGGGAGCCGCGTGCGGGGAACGGTGGCGTCCTGTACGAGAAGGTCCGGGGCGAGCCGCCCCATCGCCCCGAAGGCCTTTTTCCGCCCCCGCCAGAGAGCGAGCCGCTCCTCCTCGTTGGAAGCCGTCCGGATCTCGCGGGCGCCCGCTCGCTCGCAACACTCCACCGCCGCTCGCACCTCTTCGTCGAGTGCCGCGTCCATTCCGTCGAACTCGACCACGAGCGCCGCTCCGGCATCCTTCGGATAACCTGCGGCGAAGATCGAGGCCTCGACCGCCCGGATCGTCTCGGAATCGATGATCTCGAGGGCGGCGGGAAGCATCCCCCGAGCCATGATGTCCGTGACCGCGCGCCCCGCATCCTCCATCAAGGCGAAGATCCCCAGGAGGGTGCGAACCCCCTCGGCCTGGGGAATGAGAGCGATCTCAATCTCGGTCGCGAGTCCGAAACACCCCTCGGATCCCACGAAGACCCCGACGAGGTCGAGCCCGTCGTCCCCGTGGTCCATTCCCCCGAGCTCCACGATCTCGCCGTCCGACAGGACGACGGTCAGTCCTGTCACGTAACGTGTCGTGACGCCGTACTTGAGGCAGTGCGGTCCTCCGGAGTTCTCGGCGACGTTCCCGCCGAGGGTGCAGGCCGCTTGGGAGGAGGGATCGGGGGCGTAGATCAGCCCATGGACCAGGGAGGCGCGGGTCAGATCGGAGTTGATCACGCCCGGTTGCACTCGCGCCCTCCGGTTCGCAGCGTCGAGCTCGAGAATCTTGTTCATCCGGTTCGTCCCGACCGCGACCGCGCCCCCGACGGCGAGCGCGCCCCCGCTGAGCCCCGTTCCGCTCCCCCTCGGGACGAAGGGATGACCGGCCGCGTGCAGGATGCGGATGACCGAGCTCACCTCTTCCGTCGTACGTGGGAGGACGACCGCCGATGGGCGATGGCGATACTGCGTGAGGGCATCCGACTCATAGACGATGAGGCGGTCCTCGTCGGCGAGGATTCCTTCCTCTCCCACGACTTGTGTGAGTTGACGCGCGAGTGTGGGATCCAGGGGCATCGGCGGAGGCGAAAGGGTTTCGGCCTTGACTTGGACTAGGATCCGGGAGCGAGGCGGCCACCTCCCTCGCTCGGGGCCCCTTCCGGAGGAAAGGGGGCAACGCCCAGATACTCCAGGATGGCTCGAACGCTCCATCGGGCCCCCACCAGCGGCCGGCCCTCGAGCCGATCTCCGTAGACACGTTTCACGAGTGTCTCCACGAGTGGCCACACTTCCTCGTCCTTGCCGAGGGTCGCCCGGTGCCCGAGGTCGGCCAGTGCTCCTTCGACCGCCTCGATGCGGGCTCGCCGGTGGTCACGAAACGCCGCCACGACTTCGAGGGGGCGATCGAGGACCGGGCCGTGCGACGGGAGGATCCGATCCGGGACGAGGCGCTCCACCCGGTCGAGCGAGGCCAGGTAATCGGCGACGCACCCCGGATACTCCCCAACCCAGGTCGTCCTCCCCACGCCGAGAAGGAGATCGCCGACGAAGAGGTCGCCACCGGTTTCGCCCCCATCACGGGGACAGTGGAAGGCGAGATGGTGGCGCGCATGCCCGGGAGTCGCGACCGCAATCAGGGCACCGCCGTCCGCCGGCACTTCGTCCCCGCCCTCGAGACGCCGGTCCACCCCGCCGAGGGGCGCCCCTACCGGAAACCCGGTCATTCGAGCCAGCGTTCGGGTCCCCGCGGCGTGGTCCGGGTGCCCGTGGGTCAGGATGATCCAACCGCTTTCGGCGCCCCGCGCCTCCCCGGCGACCCGTTCGAGATGTCGTGGGTCGTCCGGGCCCGGGTCCACGATCACGACGCGGTCGCGGCCCACGATGAAGGTGCGGGTGCCGTCCAGGGTGAAGGGACCCGCGTTCTCCGCACGCACCATGCGGGGCTCGATCAAGCCCGACCTTTTGGAAGGAGGGTGCCGCCGACCCCGATTGAGGTCAGCGACGCTCGGCGACCAGCTGCTCCGCGAGCTTCTCGGCGATGGCTTCCACCGCCGACTCGTCCGCCGCGGTGAAGACGGAGGGCTGTTCGCTCCCGAGATCGAGCCCGCCGAAGACCTGGTCTCCGGCGCGAATCAGGACGACCAGCTCCGACTGGATCTCGGGGCTGCAGGGGTGATAGTCGTCCACTTTGGTCACGTCTCCCACGGTCCGGTTTTCCTTCGCCGAAACCGCGGCCCCCGCCACTCCGACTCCGACCGGAACTTCGGCGTATTCGGCCGGCGCCCCGACGTAGTCGTGGAGCCAGAGGGTCACCCCATCCTCCCTCAGCAGGAAAGCTCCGACCCAGTCGAATCGGTCGTCGGAACCCGCGATCGTCCTTACGGCGTGGCGGAGGAGGGCATCGGAGAGATACCCCTGATCCCTCATGTCCTGTAAGCCGTGCACGAGATCTGTCGGGTTCAGCATGGAGTGCTTCTTTCCCCTGTGGAGAGGTTGAGCGGAGCGATAGTTTACCCTTGCCCCCAGGTCGCGTCAACGCAGGTCCGCCCTTCCGGGCGGCGGAGCGGCCCCCACTCCCGGGAGAAGGTCCTGGATGGCTGAAAAGCGCTTTCGCACTCTCGTCTGGGTGGTCTTCGGCTACTCCCTGGTGGTCATTCTCTGGGGGTATTTCCTCAGGGTTTCCGAGTCGGGCGACGGGTGCGGGACCGATTGGCCCCTCTGTCTGGGCTCCGTGGTCCCGGAGGCGGCGGGTTTCCCGACCTGGGTCGAATACATCCACCGCGTCTCGTCCGGGGTCGTTCTCCTTCTCGTCCTGGGAATGGCAGTCTGGGCCCGGCGCGGATTCGCACGGGGCCACGCCGTTCGCGCCGCAGCGGGGGCGTCGCTCCTCCTGACGGTCACGGAATCGTTATTCGGCGCCGCCCTGGTGGCCTTCGGACTCGTCGCGGAGGACGTTTCGGCCGCCCGCATCGCAATCCGGCCTTTCCATGTCGCCAACACCTTCTCGCTGATGGCGGCGCTCGCCCTGACGGCGTGGTGGGCTCAGCGGGGGGTCGCGACGATTCCCTCGTGGAAGCATCCGAGGGGCCGGGGGCTCCTCCTGGCGCTCGCCGGGCTGCTCCTGATCGCAGCCACGGGATCATGGACCGGGCTTGCGGGGACGGCGTTCCCGGTGGCGACACTGGCCGAGGGGATCGGCCAATACCTCAATCCGGAGCACCTCCTGATCTATCTCCGGGTGACCCACCCGGTCATCGCGCTGGTGGTGATCGCCCTGGTGGGACGGATGGCGATCTCACTCACGCGCTCCTCCTCTCCCCCCGCGACGCGGCGCCTCGCCCTCGCCGCCTGTGCCCTGGGGATCATTCAGTTGGTGCTCGGCCCGCTGACGATCGTCCTCCTTTATCCCACCGCGCTCCGCCTCGTGCACCTCGCGGCGGCGGACCTCCTCTGGATTTCGCTCGTTCTCCTCGCCTCCGAAGTCCTGACCGCTACTCCTGAAGAAAGCTCGCGTCCGCCTCCAGGCTCCGCACGAACCCGGCCAGGAGCCGCGCTGCCCTGAGGAGGTCCTCCGTCGAGACGATCTCGTTCGGCGAGTGCATGTAGCGGTTCGGAATTGAAACGAGGCCGGTTGGAACGCCGGCCCGCACGAGGAAAATCGCGTCCGCGTCGGTCCGGCTCGACCGGGGGGCCGCCTGAAGAGTGAAGGGGATCTTCTCCGCCTCGGCCGCGGCGACGAGCCGGTCCACCACGGCGGGGTGCATCGAAGAACCTCGGCTCAGGACCGGGCCTCCTCCAATCGTGTGGTCCCCGAGCTCTTTCTTATTGGCGTCCGGGACATCCGTGGAAAAAGTGACGTCCACGGCCACGGCCACATCCGGATCGAGGGCGAAGGCGGAATTCCGTGCGCCGCCCCCGGAGTAGCCGATCTCCTCCTGCACGGTCGCGACTGCCACGACGGCGGCGTGGGGAGCCGGATCCTTCGCGAGGAGGCGGAGCGCCTCGAGTACGACGTACGCGCCAACCCGGTTATCAATGGCGCGCGAGGCGATCCGGTCCCCGGCGAGTCGCTGGAAGGATGCGGCAAGGACGAGGGGATCCCCGACACGAACGTCCAGCCCGGCCACTTCTTCGGCGCTCGACGCCCCCACGTCCACCCAGAGGTCCTCGATTTCGGAGGCCTTCTTCCGCTCTTCGGCCTTCATCAGGTGAATGGGCTTCTTGCCGATTACGCCCGGGACGTCGCCGCCCTTCCCGAGGATCTTCACCCGCTGCCCAACGAGAACCTGCGAGTCCCAACCGCCGATCCCGTCTACGTAAATGAAGCCCTTTTCATCCACGTGCGTGATCTGGAGGCCGATTTCGTCCACATGCCCGGCAAGCATGACGCGAGGTCGCTTTTCGGCCCCGAGCTCGGCGAAGGAGTTCCCGTGGACGTCGGCCCAAACGCGGTCGGCGAAGGTGCCGGCTTCGGCACGCCAGACACGTGCGGGGCGGGACTCGAAGCCCGACGGGCCGGGCTCCTCCAGGAGCCTCTCGAGAAAGTCCACTCGCTTCCCCATCGCTTCCCTCTCCTTGATTCCGGGGGCAGCAGCCCCCGCGGTCACGGTTTTCGGCAGGATTCGGCGGTCCCGCTGCAGCGCCGGCTATTCCTGGATGATCTCGCCCGGCCGCGGCGGTCGAGGTCCGGCTTCCGTATCGCGAGGGGCGCCGGCGCCTCCCAAACCTACCGGAGAACCCGCGTCGGACCTCGGAGATCCTTCCCATTGGCCGGCACCCCCGGGGCGGGGCGTCGCCGTGCCGCGCCTCGCGGAAGCCCCCCAGGTCGCGAACCGGACGGTGCCACGCGCGACCGCGACCGCGAGACGGGCCTGCACCCACCCGGCGACGAGGGTCCGCGTGGGTGGGAGGAGGAGGAAAAAACCGGCGAGATCCGTCAGGGCTCCGGGAGTCATGAGGAGCACTCCGGCCACCAGGACGGCGGCGCCGTCGAGTATGACCCGAGTGGGGAGGCGTCCTCGCGCGAGCTCCAACTGGATGGCGAGCAACGCCCGCAACCCCTCTCTCCGGATCAGGAAGGCCCCTAGGAGCCCGGTGCCGACGACGAGTAGGACAGTCGGCAGGAACCCGATCCACTCTCCCAACCGAATGAGTAGAATGAGCTCGAGGAGCGGGACGAGGACGAATAAGGTGGCAAGTCGCGCCATAGTTCGAAAGTTAACCCGGTCTCGACCGGAAGCGCCCCGAGAGCGCCCTCGTGCGTCGAGGAATGAGGACGCGGGCCCTCCCCTCACACAGGTGCGGCGGGCTCCTGTTGAGTGAGGCAGTGCAAGGTCCCGAGTCCCCACACGAGATCCACGGCGTGGATCCCCACCACTTCGCGCGCAGGAAGGTGCTCGGCCAGGGTCGCGAGCGCGACGCGGTCCATCGGGTCATTAAAAGTTGGAACGATCGCGACGCCGTTTGCCAGAAAGAAATTCGCGTAACTCGCGGGAAGCCGTTCGCCCTCCATCACGATCGGGTCCGGAAAAGGAAGCTCCACGATTCGAAAGCCGCCCGGATGGGTTCGCGAGGCGAGCTCGAGCCGCCGCCGGTTATCCTCCATCCGGCGGTGGTTTTCATCGGAGGGGTCGCGCTCCACCGTGAGAACCACGGTTCGTGGGTCCAGGAACCGCGCGATGTCGTCCACATGACCGTGGGTGTCGTCCCCGACGGCACCTTCCCCCAGCCAGATCGTCCGTCCGATCCCGAGGTACTCTCGGAAGGCCGCTTCGTATTCTTCTCGGCCCATTCCGGGATTCCTCACCTGCGTGTCGGTGAGGAGCCACTCCTCCGTGACGAGGAGTGAGCCACGCCCGTCAGTTTCGATCCCGCCTCCCTCGAGGACGAGGGGGCCGCTCCCGTCGGGACGGCTCGCCTCCACGAGGGGGAGTCGAGTCAGCTCCGCCATGCGCGGAGCGACCTTCGCGTCGGCACGGTAGTTGTCGTATTTCGCCCAGGCGTTGAAGCTCCACCGGATCCATTCGAACCCCCGCGCGCCGAAGACCCCGGTCGGCGCCGAGTCACGCAGCCAGCACCGGTCTGTGGGAAGGGCGTGGAACCGGCAACGCTCGAGTGCCACGCCGTGCGCGAGTAGCATCCGCTTCGCGTCCGCGATCCCGGCCTCATTTTCGCCGAGGATGTGGACCGGTTCGAAGCGATGGAGGATGCGGACGATTTCCGCGTAGACCCAGGGGATGGCCTCGAACTTTCCCGGCCAATCCGCCTCCTGGTGCGGCCATGCGATCCAGGTCGCGGCGTGCGGCTCCCACTCCGCCGGCCATCGCCTTCCGTCCATTGCCTCTTCTTCCTGGCTCAGGAGAGAGACCGGCTCAGGATCGGGCCGTAGGCGTCAATCCGGCGGTCGCGGAAAAAAGGCCAGTTCCGGCGGGTGTATTCGATTCGCGCGGGATCACACTCGGCGACCAGGATGGCCGGCTCCGTCCCCGCCTCGGCGATTATCCGCCCGAAGGGGTCGGCGATGAAGGAGTGCCCGAAAAACTCGATCCCGTCGGTCCCCGGCTCCGGCTCGTGCCCGATCCGGTTCGCCGCAGCCACGTAAACGCCATTGGCGATGGCGTGACTCCGCTGGATGGTGCGCCAGGCATCGGCCTGGGCGGCGCCCCATTCCTCTTTTTCGGAGGGATGCCAACCGATCGCGGTCGGATAGAAGAGGACCCTGGCTCCCATCAGAGCCGTAATGCGGGCCGCCTCCGGGTACCACTGGTCCCAGCAGATCAGGACTCCGATGCGCCCGAACCGGGTGTCGAAGGCGCGGAAGCCCGCGGCCGCGCCGGGGGCCGCCCCATGATGGTAGATGTCCCCGGGAGCGAAGTAATACTTCTCGTGATAGAGGGGATCGTCGGGGATGTGCATCTTGCGATACACTCCGAGGAGGGATCCGTCGGCGTCCACGACCGCCGCGGAGTTGTGATAGACCCCTGCGTCTCGCCTTTCGAAAATCGGGACGATGAGCGCGACTTCCAACTCGCGCGCCAACGCCTGCATGCGCGCCACCGTCGGTCCGGGGATGGGCTCCGCGAGGTCGAAGCGCTCCGCGTCCGCCACCTTGCAGAAATAGGGGGCGTCGAAAAGCTCCTGGAGGCAGATCACCTGCGCGCCCTTGGCCGCCGCCGCCCGGATCGCCTCTTCGTGGGCCGCGATGGTCGCTTCCCGGTCCGCCCCGACCGCGAGCTGGATCACCCCGATCCCGAACGGTCCCTCGCCCCCATTCGGGCCGCCTGCGACCTCCGTCATTGCTGCGTGTAGGGGGCCAGAAGGCGCTCCCAGGACTTCTGCATCTGCTCCCACTCCGAGGTGCACCGGGCGGCGCGCTCCTGAGGGAGGAATCCGCCAGTGACGAGATTGGAATACCGCTGCGGGTTCGAGCCGTAGACCCAGCAGGCCACGTTGTAGAGGCGAACGGGCCCGAGGGAATGCTCGTCCGCAAAGTCCGAATCGTCGAAGTTGTTCCCATCGGGCTGAAGCGCTTCGACGCCACGAAGCGCCGCCACTGCGCCCTTCTCCCCCAGAGCGACGAGGGTCACGGTCGCGAGTTGATCCACCGCGTCTTCCTCCCGTCCGGTGATCGGGATGTCGAGCTGGTCTACGAGCGCGTGACCCACTTCATGCAGGAGGATGAAGTGGATCGCTCCCAGCACCGCCTCCTGCTCGTCCACCGTCCAGGTGTCCGAAGGCGCGAACTGGTCCGCAAGATACTCGATCAGCTCGTAGCAGAAGACGATCTCGGCGTCGCGCGGGCTATAGTAGGCATTGATGACCCCGCACTCGTCCATGGCGACGTGGACGTTTCGCGGAAGGGGATACGTCCGGTTGAGGTCGTCGGTCATGTCTTCGAGGGGACGCCACTGCTTGACGCGCTGGGCGAGGCTCCGGAACGCTGGGTCCATGGAATCCACGTATGCGTGCATCCACTTCCCTGAGAACCCCGCCGGCGACTCCGGCGCCACGACGACCATTCCCGTCGCCAGCCGCTCGACCGTGAGCGTGTATGCGCCGGTCTGCCCAGCGCTGAACGAGTTTGCCTGGACCGCGTAAGTTCCGGTCCCGCCGACGGTCACCTCGAGCTGCGCGTTCGTCCCCCCTCCACTGTCGTCGTCGTAGGCCTCGGCCTGGACCCGACCGTCCTCGACCAGCCCCCACCGGAGGTACGCGTCGAACTCGGTCGAAATGAGGGTGATGCGGAGGCGGTCTCCCGGATTCCCGCGGTACGTGTACTGATTGTAGAAGGAGCTGTCCCCGAGCATGGGGTCGCTGGCGCGGAGCGCGCCGTTGACGCGGTCTCCGGGAGCGACAGCCGGCTGCCCGGCGGGAATCGTCGGCGTATTCGGGCGCGCACCGCCGATCGGCTCCACCGTCAGAGTGAACTGGCCTGTTTCGGCCTCGGACCAGGAGTTCGCGCGAATCGCGTACGTCCCGCCCGTCCCAACGGTCGCGAGGATCTGGGCGTCCCGCCCCCCTCCGCTGTCGTCGTCGCTCACCTCGGGCTCGAAGCGTTCACTGACGACCCGCCCGCCCGAGAGGTATGCGTCGAAGTCGTTCGAGCGCATTGTGACGAGCAGCTGCTCCCCGGGAGTCCCGCGGTAGAGGAAGACCTTGAAGTGCGAATTGTCGTTCAGAGTAGGATCGCTCGACGTAAGACGATCGGTGAGCGTTTGGCCCAGCGCGACGAGCGGGAGTCCGGATGTCCCGCCCGACCCCTCGACGGAAAGGGTGTATGCGCCTGTCTCCGCGGCGCCGTAGGAGTTCACCCAGATCTCGTAAGTGCGAGACTCGGCGAGGCTCACCTCGAGCTGAGAATTCGTTCCGCCCCCCCCGTCATCGTCGAAGTCGAGGCGCTCGAATTCGCCCCCCAGGCGCCGTCCCCAGACAAGATAGGAATCGAAGTCCGGAGAGGTCAGGGTAACGAGGACCCGGTCCCCCGCGCGTCCATTGAAGTTGTACGCGTGGTAATACGACTGGTCCGTCAACTGTGGATCGCCGGCGGCAAGCCGCCCGGTGACCGTCTGCCCCGGCGCGATCGTGCGCCCACTCGCACCGATGGTCTGGCTCGGCGGAAGGCTGGGCTGGACCGTGAGGGTGAAGGCGCCGGTCGCCCCTGCGCCGTAGGAATTCGCTGTGATCGCGTACGTGCCGTTTCCACCGATCGTGGCAGCGAGGCGCGCGTCCGTCCCGCCGCCGCCATCGTCGTCGGTCTCGGACGAGGCCAGCTGGCTCCCGTCCCAGTTGCCGCCCGTGAGAAAGGCATCGAAGTCGCTCGACCGCATCGTCACGACGATTTGCTCGCCCGGACGTCCACGGTACAGGTAGATCTTGAAGTGCGACCCATCGTCCAAGGTCGGATCGGACGATTCGAGCCGTGCATTCACCGGCTGGCCGGCGAAGATCGAGGGAAGTTCCCCGGGGGCCACCTGGCCGCCTCCCCCTCCAGCCACGACGCCGCCCGCGCGCTCGACAGTCAGGGAATACGCGCCGATCTCCTCCGTGCCGTAAGACGATACATCCACCGTGTAGATCCCGGGCCCGATCACCGTACGAAGCTGCGAGTCGGTCCCGCCGCCCCCGTCGTCGTCCGACGCGACGACCTCCAGCGAATCAGCGACCCACTCCATCAGCGTCAGATAGGTGTCGAAGTCCGGGGACCGGAGCGTGATGACGACCTCCTCGCTTGCGGCACCCTCGTAATCGAACCATTCGTAGTACTGATCCCCGTCGAAGAGCGAGTCGTCCGGACCGAGACGCCCCGTCACCGTCTCGCCGGGTCCAATCATCCACGCCGCCGCGTCCCCGCTCAGGGCCACTCCCCCAGCCCTCTCTACCGTGAGCGTGTACGCACCAGCCTCCGCCGCCCCGAAGCTGTTCACCCGGATCGCGAAAGTCCCGGCCCCCACCGTCGTCCGGATCTGAGAATTCGTCCCGCCGCCGCCGTCATCGTCCGAAGTCGCGGACTCGAACTGTCCGTCCGCAAGAAGCCCCCACATCAGGAAGGCGTCGAATTCCGGAGACGTGAGGGTGATGACGATCTCGTCCCCCATCGAGCCGGCGTAGACATGCTGGTGAAAATACGATCCGTCGGAGAGCGTCCGATCCGCAGGGGTGAGCCGGTCGGTAATCGTTTGTCCCACACGGATCGTCACCGTCTGGGACGTAGCGTGGAGCGGGAGGAAATAGAGGACTGCGGCGACCAGCAGGACGCCTCGCGAATGGAACATGGTCGTGCCCTGGGTGTGGACTGGGTTCGGGCGGAACGGGGCGGTGAATCAGGATAAGACGCGCGCGCGCCGGAGAGCAATGGTGACGAACGGAACGACGGGCCTCGGGATGATTCGGGGGTGAGAATCGCCGTATTCAGCACGAAGCGTTACGATCGTACCGCCCTCGAGGCGGCGAACGTCGGACACGGGCACGAGCTGGCCTTCTTCGAGCCCCGACTCCTCCCCGAAACGGCGTCCCTCGCGGCCGGTTTTCCGGCGATCTGCCCCTTCGTGAACGACAACCTGTCGCGGGAAGTTCTTTCGACCCTGGCCTCGGGGGGCCTACGCCTCGTCGCGCTCCGCTCCGCCGGATTTAACCATGTGGACCTGAAGGCGGCGGCGGAACTGGGAATCACGGTCGCACGCGTACCCGCTTATTCGCCATACGCAGTCGCGGAACACGCCGTCGGCTTGATCCTGACGCTCAACCGGCACTTCCATCGGGCATACGCCCGTGTGCGCGAGGGAAACTTTGCCCTTGACGGCCTCCTGGGATTCGACCTTCACGGCCGGACCGTCGGAATCATCGGGACGGGGCGGATCGGGACGATCTTTGCCAGGATCATGGGAGGGTTCGGATGCCGGCTCCTCGGCGTGGATCCCTTTCCTCAAGAGGAGGCGAGGGAGCTGGGTGTCCGCTACGTGGCGCTCGACGAAGCGCTCCAAGAATCCGACATCATCGCCCTCCATCTTCCCCTTACGCCGCAAACACGGCATCTCATTGACACCCGTGCGCTCGACCGGATGAAGGATGGCGTCATGCTTGTGAACACCAGCCGGGGGGCGATCGTGGACACTCGCGCGGTGATCGCGGCCCTGAAGTCGGGGAAGCTCAGATCCCTGGGGCTCGACGTCTACGAGGAGGAGGCGGATCTCTTTTTCGAGGACCTTTCGAACACGGTGATCCAGGACGACGTCTTCGCCCGTCTCCTCACCTTCCCGAACGTCCTCGTCACGGGCCACCAGGGGTTTTTCACCCGGGAGGCGCTCGCGAACATCGCCGAGACCACGCTTGGGAACGTCACGGCCTTCGAAACGGGAAGCGGGACGCTCGAGCGGGTGACCGCCGAGGGAGTGACCGCGGGGGCCGCCTGACTGGCGTCAGGGAAGGATCTGCAGGAGCTCGACCCGGAAAACCAGGGTGGCGTTCGGTGGAATCGGACCACCGAGTGTGCCCGTCTCCCCATACGCGAGGTTCGGCGGGAGAACGAGGAGCCTCCGTCCCCCAGGTCGCATTCCCTGGAGCCCTTCGTTCCAGCCGGCGATGACCTGGGCGGTCCCGACCGGGGAGACCACGAAGGGTTCATTCCGGTCCAAGCTCGAGTCGAATTTCATCCCGTTCGGTAGCCAGCCGGTGTAGTGCACCAGAACTGCGTTCCCGGGTCGAACCGGCTCCCCTTCTCCCTCGGCCTCGTCCTGGATATAGAGCCCCGTCTCGGTGCGCGTCATTTCCGAGAGATCCACGTTCAGCTCGTTCGCGAAGGCCACCTCTCCTCCACCCGGCGCTTCGGCACCGGCGGCGGGGGCATCCCCGTTGCCGCAACCCGCGGCAAGAACGAAAGCGAAGAATGAGACGAGAAGGCTTGTACGTCGGGGCGAATTAGGGGTCATGGTTCGGATCAGGGTTCGACGATGATGGGGCGGCTCGCGAGGGCGGGCTCGCGCCCCGGGAGCTCCAGTCGGAGATGGAGAGTGTAGTCGCCTGGATCGAGCTGCGGAAGGTTCAGCTGGACAGACCGGAAGACCGTCTGCACGACGTCCGGTCCCGCATCCGCGAAGGTGACCTCCACCGGGCGATCCGGCTCGAGGATGCCCAGGAACTCGCCCACGCGAGCGAGGAAGCCGGGGCGACCACTCGTGAACCCGAGCGTCACCTGCACCTCTTCCTGGACCTGGAGGCCGTACACCTCCCATACGACGGTGAAGCGCTCGCCGGGCGCGATCCGGATGCCCGGCCGCGCCAGCGGTACGGCGTCGTCGAGGGTTTCGGGAAGCCCGGCGTCGGGGCTGAGGATCAGCAGATCCGAGACCGCCACGAGCCCCCTTACGAGCGCACCCTGAGCCACGCCCTGCCGGGCGCGCCAGGCCCGCTTCGCCCCCTCGCCGAAGACCTCGAGGCTGCTCACGTAGCGCCCTGGCGGCGCGACCATTGTCAGGACACCCTCCCGCTCGGTCCCCGTCACGGAATGCGCCTCGCCCCCGTCCAATGGCACGAGGAAAAGCGCGGTCTCCACGGGCCCCCCATCCAGGGGATCCACCAGTGCCGAGAGTGCGTCCCTCTCGGGTGGCGGTTGAGCAGGCTGCCGCGACGCGAAGGGATCCGGGCGCTCGTTCCGCGCGGTGGGCGCGAGGTCGGCGAAGAGGTCGCGCGACGGGGGAGCCGGCCGGTACGCGCCCACGACGAGCATCTCATCCCCTCGCCGGAAGCGCGCGACTTGCGTCTCCAAGGCGCGGAAGTCGGGAGCATAGGGCGGCGCATACCAGGTCCGGGCGGCACGCGGCGCCGTGATCCAGCTCTCCGGTGGAACGTCCGAGGGAGAAGGAAGGAAGTTGTCCGGGAAGAGATAACCGCGGCTCGCCGGATCGTGGTGCCCGACAACCGTCCGCCTGTCCTCGAGGGAAAGGCTGAGCCCGGACTGCGGCGGCCGGACTCGGGAATAACCGGTGTTCCTTCCGTATCGCACCAGGGTCTCGGTCAGATCTTCGCCCCATGGGATCCCCTGCGGATTCTCCGCCTCCTCCTGATTCCTCGCTTCGACCAGGCGCGCAAAATGCTCGGTCAGCCGGTCGTTTCCGTCCGTGAGGTAGAGGGGGTCCGAGAGGCGCCAGAAGAGATCCCAGAGGCGGGCCCTCTCCTCCGGCCCCGCGTCCTCGAAGATCTCCCTCCCATCGCCTCCGACGATGGATCCCGGAAGTGTCCAGCGCTCGAGCAGGTCCTCGTCCCCTTCCGGGATCGCGTCTACGGCCGCGGTAAAGGCGGCCTCGGCTTCCACGAATTCGCCCTCGAGGTGGAGCACATATCCGAGAAGGGCGAAGCACCACCATCCCTCAACCAGGTCGCACTGGCGGGCGACCGATTCGGCCTCGCGGAGGCTCCCATCCTCCGCCGTGTAATGCACGAGGTGGCCCACGACCCAGGGATCCCGCACCTGGTCGTTCGCCTCGTAGAGGGCGGCGATGAGGTCCCGCCGGGCGAGCCCTGACTCGACCGGCTCGGCGGGAAAGTCCGTTTCGTTGGTGCCCCCGAACCAGATGCAGATCCGTCCGATCTGCTCGTCGCACCCGCCCGTCCGCTCGAAGGGTGAGAGCGGGATTCGGCTCTCGCGGTACTGCTCGAACGCGACCTGGAGCTCCCGGACTTCCTCCACGATCTGCGCCGAAGCGGGGGGAGCATCGGCCGTCGACTGGGCATGCGAGGGCCCGGGAGCCACGAGCGCGAGCGCCGCGATGACAGGGATCGAACCGTGCGAAAGTCGCATCGCTCGTTCGTAGAGAGTGGAGGGGACCGTCCGGGCGGTCCAGAAAGATCGGGCCTCGCCGGACCGGAGCATGGTCCATTCTGTACACGGTCCGGGGCCCGGCGATCCGGCCAGCGCTTGCCGACCGGAAACCCGCGCCCGACGTTCTCTCCCCATGAAGGCGATGGTCTTTTCCGAGGCGGGGGCCCCACTCCGGCTCCGCGAGCTCTCCCCTCCGAGCCCTTCTTACGGCGAAGTGCTTGTGCGCGTTCGCGCCTGCGCCGTCTGCCGGACCGACCTCCACATCGTGGATGGCGAGCTTCCCCATCCGAAGCTCCCCCTCGTTCCCGGGCACGAAATCGTCGGAGTCGTCGAGGAAGTCGGCCACGGAGTCGGCGGCCTTCGCGTGGGCGACCGTGTGGGAATACCCTGGCTCGCGTGGAGCTGCGGGGAATGTGGCTATTGCCGCTCCGGGCGTGAAAATTTGTGCGAGCGGGCGGAGTTCACGGGGTACACGCGGAACGGTGGGTACGCCGAGCTCACCTTGGCCGACCATCGGTACGCCTTCCCCATTCCGGAGCCTTATGGAGACGTGGAGGCCGCGCCTCTCCTCTGCGCGGGGCTGATTGGATATCGCGCCTACCGGGAGGCCCGGGCGGGCACGAGAATCGGGCTCTACGGATTCGGGGCGGCGGCCCACCTCCTGGTCCAATTGGCCAACTACGAAGGGAAGAAAGTTTTTGCCTTTACCCGCCCCGGCGATACCCAGGGGCAGGAATTCGCGCGTTCGCTGGGCGCGGCATGGGCGGGGGGCTCCGACGCAACTCCGCCCGAGCCCCTGGACTCGGCCATCCTCTTCGCACCCGTGGGCGCGCTCGTTCCCACCGCCCTTCGCGCAGTGGCCCCCGGCGGGACCGTGGTCTGCGCCGGCATCCACATGAGCGACGTTCCCAGCTTCCCCTATGAGATTCTCTGGAAGGAAAGGGTGTTGCGGTCGGTCGCAAACCTCACACGGAGAGACGCCGAGGAATTTCTGGAGATCGCGCCCGACGTCCCGGTGCGGGCCGAGACTGAGACCCTCCCGCTGGAGCTCGCGAATGAAGCGTTGGGACGGATCCGCTCGGGCGACGCGAAGGGTGCGCTCGTCCTCGTGCCCTGAGGGGGTGCGCCGTCGCACCGCGCGGACCGGTCTGCCCCCCGGACGTGGGAGGCCCAGCGTCGTGCCAGTGCCGACGCTCAGTCCTCCGAGAGGACGACCTCGTCCCCAACCGCGATCTTCCCCCCCTCGAGCACGACGCCGTACACACCGCCCCGCCAGTGCGGGTCCATCGCAGCCCGCAGCCCCTGGTACGCCTCGTCCATCTGCTCGCAGGGGCGCGTCTCGCCCCGGATCTCGATTGCGGCACCGGCGATAAGAAGGGTCCGACCATGCGTCCCCTCGAGATTGATGCCGCTCACCAGGAGATTCGCCCGCCGCGCGGACGGGGAAATCGAAGCGCCCAACTCCTCCATCATCGCCCGCCAATTCTCAGCGGTGATGACCGTCACCTGGCGGCTGCGCCCCTGATCGGCGCTTCCCGCAAGCCCGCCCCCCTGGGTGAGCTCGGCGGACGTCGCTGGGTCCATCGGTCCTCGATGGGCCCGCTTGATCCAGATCGCTTCCACCCTTCCCGTCTTCATCTCCTCGCCCCCCTTCATTATCGCTTCCGTTCTCCTCTCTCCTCGACACGCAGGCAAACGCACGGTTCTTCCAAGAGGAGCCTTCGCTGCCGCGCCGGCCACTCCTCCCTCAGGCTCCCTTGGCAATCTCATGAAGCCGCAAGACCGTCCGCCAGTTCCTGAAGGTGCTCGTGGTTGCGAGGGCTCCGTCGAAGTAACGCGTGTCGAGTTTTGTTCGCGCGAGCCCGTTCGGGCAGCGGAGATAGATCTCCCTCCCCCGAACCTCGAACTCGTCGGGCGGAGACCGGCCGGAATCGAGAGCGTCGACCCGACGCTTCGAAGGACGATCCGCGAGGAAGGCCACGTGAAGAGTCGCGGGATCGGCGCCACGTTCGAGGAAGGCGTTTCCCAGCGCCACTTTCTCCCACTCCGGGAGCGTCCGCACCACAACGGGCACCTCCATCCCGAAGCGGCTGCCGAGTTCCGTCGCGAGGCGCGCCGCGAAGCTCCCCCCGAAGTCCTTTCCAGCCGTGAAAACGAGGTTTCCGCTCTGAATGACCGTCTGGACGTCTCCGCACCCGAGATCCGAGCAGAGGCGGGCGAGTTCCTTCATGGGAAGGGAGCGGTTCCCGCCGACGTTCACACCTCGAAGTAGCGCGAGGTACACGATCCTCTTACCCGGGTGAGTCATTCCCGTTGTACTTCCGTCCTGGAGGCCCCCTCGCTCAGGGCCGAGCGGAGTGCCAACGCCCCGCGCATCGGGTACGAATCGGAGGTGGCCTGAACGCGCCTCAACACTTCACGGTCTTCCGTTTCCTACCAATCACACCCCGCTTCTCCGCCTTCGCGATGTAGTCCGGGGCGAGAGGAGTCTTGCACGCGGTTCCACCCATGTCCGCGGTCACGGGCCCGATTTCCTTCATGGCTTTCTTCACCCTGCCGGAGAGCGGCTCGACGTAGATCCCCAGCGCAATCGCGAATGCGTTCATCGTGTACCGGACGCGGTTCGGCGCATCGTGAATCGTCGTCCGAATCCGGTCGAAAAGGGCGGAGAGCTCCTCCAGTTCGAGATCCTCGTCGGGGGTGATGGCGAGGAGCCCCCCGAGCGTGGACCACCCGGTGGCTGCGACGCGCTCGTCCTTCGACTCGATCCACCCGAGCGCAAGCTCGTAACCGAAGCGGCTCCCCGCGGCGACCCAGGCGACGGTGTATTCGCCGAGAGTAGAGCAATACGCCTTCTTCACCCAGCCATTTGGATCCTTCCTGGTCATCCGCGCGTCGTCGGCAATCAGGCCGGCGAGGTACATCGCGTCGTAGATTCCCGTGTCGAACAGGTCGAGGGCGAGTTGGTAGTCCGTCTTCACGACCTTCTGCACCTTTTTCAGCTCCTCGATCTTCACTCCGAAGACCGGTCCTTTGGCCCCGTGGCTCTTGAGGATCCTTGCGTAACTCTCGGAGCCGAGGGGCGGAGTCTCTCGACGATTTCTTTTGCGGTCATGCAGAACTCCAGCTGGGACGCCCGTCCGGGACGCCGCCGCACTCGTTTCGTCATTTCGTCATCAGGATGTCGGGTTTCCCGAACCCGTTCGCGTCGGGGACCACGCCGGCGAACTCGAATCCGAGTGTTCGATAAAATGCGAAGGGGTGCCCGTGCCGGTTTTCGATCCTCGCCAGCTTCGCCAGGACGTTAGGGTAGAGGTCCATGCCGCCGATGCTCGTGAGGTTTGCCTCGTCGTCCGTCCCCACCCAGAGGGTGAGCCCTCCAAGCGTGTGGATTTCCTCCTCCAATCGAGCGACGAGGGCCCGTCCGATCCCCTTCCCTCGTTCCCCTTCCGCGACTACAAGGGGGTGCAGCTCCCAAACGTGTCCGTCGTACATGGGTTGGCCGCCGATCCAGCCGAGAACCGCTCCGCCCGGATCGCGGCGCGCCACGAATGCGAGTTTCCCGGGGGCGAGGGTGTCTTCGACTTCGGCTTCGGCTTCCTCGATCGTGGGCCAGGCCGCCGGCCAAAACTCCCGAAATCCGTCGAAGAGAAGGCGGGCGGCACTTCGCCGGCCCTCGCCGTCCTCGGGATCGAGCTCGACGATCTCCCACGAAGGCACGCGCGTCGCCGACTTCGTCAGGTGGGTGTCGCGAACCACCAGCGGTGCCCCTCGGAATCGAGTGCGCCGTATTCGCGCTGACCGTAGGGCTGATCGCGCGGCGCACCCTCGATGCACGCGCCCCGGGCACAAGCATGCTCGTAGTGCGCATCCACGTCGTCCACGAAGACCACGAGACCCCCGCTCGCGCCTGGGAGGCCTTCCGGGGACGTCAGGTCGAATTCCGGGGTAACGCGGTGCATCCAGATCGCGGTCCCGCCCAGGTCGACTTCGCCATGGACGACCGTTTCCTCCCCATCCCGGTGGAGGAGGCCGGGTCGGACGCCAAAGACCTCGACGAGGAATTGATGCGCCGCTTCGATATCCCGATACACGATGAGGGGAATGACGCGGTCGAACGTCGGAAGGTGATCGGTCACGGCACGTCCTCCGGCCGAAAGGGGAGATTTTCGATGACTCCGAAGATGAGCCCCTACGCTCTCCTCTTCCAGCTCCGTGCACCCATGCAGACCAGGAGAAGTCCGATCGCAACAAAGGCGGCGGCGAGCGCCTCCCCCTCCCATTCGCGGCGCAGGCGCTGTACGACGGAAACGCTCAAGCACGCGAGGCCCAACAGGACGGGGATCCACCAGAGCGATGCCTCAGCGTCGTGGCGCCCCGTTCTCCGCGCCCAGATTCCCAGCCCGAGCAGGCCCGAGTCCTACCGCGACCTGGAGCCCCCACATACGCTCACCCTTCGCACGAAGGGAAGTCGCGCAAGTTCGCGGGAATGGCGACACGGTCGGTCACCCTCTTCAACTTCACCAGTGAGAGAGGCATGACCTTGAACTCTCCTCCGGCACAGTGGCTCACTGCCCCCAGCTCAGTTCGGTGTGACGGGGACCATGAGGTGCGCGTAAGGCGTTCCGGTCCACATCACGTAAGGGCCGCCGCTCAGGTGATTGGTCGAAAAACCGGCGAGCATCGCCGGGTCGGGCACGATCACCATGATATGCGGACCGTCCTCGATCCAGGGCTGGCCCGCCGGTGGCGCCGTAGCCAGAGGGTCGGTGTTGCTGGCGACCACATCGCCCTGGAACATATAGGACACCCCCATCGCCGTGATCGACGGAGCTTCCCCGGCCATATACGCATCGAACCACACCTGCCAGGGCCCGTCCACGCAAATCGGGGTGTTCCGCGGTGCTCCCGGGTTGCTGTCAGGGAGGCACATCCAACCGTTCGTCCCCGCGCGAAGCTCGACGAGCGCACCGGTCGAATCGAAGTCCATGATCGTGGCGCCCGAACCGATCACCTCCGGAGCCGCGCTCATCGCAAGGGGTACTCGATCGGTCAGAGCGGGCCCGGCCGCGGGTGCCGGATCCGCGGTAGGCGTCATCTCGGGCATCGCGTCGCTCTCACTCTCAGCGGGCGGAGCCTGAGATGTGCAGGCCGCACTGCAGGAAATCGCAACCAGAGCCAGGAAGGAACGCACATCGGACATAACAACCCCTATTTGTGTGGAAAGACCTGCTCTCCCCCTTCACGCACGAATCCGAAGCAGACGACCCTGAACCTTCAGGGTTGGACGGCCACGCTTAGGCGAGCGGGGGGCCGGATGGTATTCGGTGCCGCGATCACGGGCTCACGGATTCGCCATCGGAAGACCCGCTTCGCTCCACGCCCGGAAGCCCCCGACCAGATTGTAAATCTGTGTATAGCCTTTTTCGGCGAGGGTGGTCGCCGCCCGAACGCTCATTGTTCCGGAGCGGCAATACAGGACGACCATGGCGTTTCGGTCCGCTGGAAGCTGGTCGAGGCGATCACCGATTTGATCGAAGGGAATCGAGAGCTCGGTATTGGGAAGGTCTCCCTGGAAGGGGACGTGCACGTTCACGAGCTGAAAGTCCTTCTCGGAGAGCAAGGCCTGGAGCTCCGGGACCGAGATGTTCCAATAGGCCCCGCCGGAAACGGGGACACTTTCTCCGATCGTCGGTTCCGCTGAAGAAGCCGCCGGCGTCTGAGCCAGAGACGACGCGGGTAAAAGCGCCAGGGCGAGAAAGAGAAGGAAATACCGGGACTGCCTACAACTCTCAGTCATCAAACTGTCACCTCTGTCACGGGCTTAGGCATTCAATCTAGTCCATGCGCGGGCGCCGCGCCCGTACGGTCCGCACCCACAGCACGTAGCGAGCCATCTGGAGGTCTCCTGAACGTTGAATCTGCTCGCTGCGCCTGGGACCAGATCGGTCACCATTTTTCGTCCGCCGTCGGTCCATAGATCGAAGGAATCGGGACGTCGAGGAGCCGAAGATAGACGGTTAGCTGGCCGCGGTGGTGGATGAGGTGATTGAGGTTCTGCCGCGTGACGTCACCCCTTGGCATCGTGAAGAGGACGTGTTCCCCCTGTTTGAGGGACCAGGACTCGTCCAGTTCGCCGTCTACGACCTCGGCGAGCGCGGCCGCGGCCTCCTCCACATTCTTGTCGAAGAGCGCCAGGAGCGCCTCGGTCGACTCGAAGTTGTAGTTCGCCCCTCCTGCCAAGTCGAGCTCGGATTCCCGAAGCGTCGTGTTTATCCATCCCGGCATCCAGGCGACGAGCCGGGCCAGGTGGCCCAGCGCGAACGACTTGGGATGAGGTTTCCACCTTCCCTTTTCGGTCGGGACGCGCTCGAGAAGGCGACGGGTCGTGGCCATCTCGTGTGTGAACTCTTCCAGGGGAATCGCGACTCTCGCCATGCCACTGCCTCCTGTTCACATTCGTCTTGCTGGGAGTTTGTAAGCAGAGGAATCGTGAGAGCGACCCACCGTCCCACGCGGACCGAGAAACGCGCGGGTGGCGGCCGCGCTCAGCCTGCCGGCTCGATCACCACCGCCGTACCGTAGCAGAGGACCTCGGTAGCAGATCCCTTGCTTACGACTTCGGAGGCATCGTAGCGGAGCCCGACGATGGCGTTGGCTCCCATTTCCCGCGCGTGTTCAATCAGGAGCTCGAATGCTTGGCGCCGTGCTTGCTCGCACATCTCCGTGTACGCACCGATCCTCCCGCCAACCAGGTTCTTGAGACCGCCGACGATCCCTTGGGGAATCGTCGGCGCCCTTACGATGATTCCGCGCGCGATTCCCAGGTATGCCGTGATCCGGTAACCCTCGATGGTGAAGGTGGTCGTTACCGGAATGCTCATCCCCATCCTCCTTCCGGCGTCCCCTGGAATTCGCGCGCGTGCTCCGGACCCTTGCGCCCCGTCACGAGTCCTCACTCCCGAGCACGATTCCCAACGAAAATGTATAGGCGGGCTCCCAGCGGCCGTGTGAAGTGCCGTCCACGACTGCGTCGAGATATAGCCGTCCTCGACCCAACGTCAGGCCGGCGTGCCCCCCAAACTCGTGGAACTCCCCGATTTCGCGCGGCCGTAGCGAAGGGTTCCCCTCCGGCCCATCCGCCGACGGCTGGGGAACTTCGTCCCGGTACACGCTGCGGAAGTAAATGAGGCGGGGCCCCCCGTGGGCGACCAGATAAGCCTCCCGCCAACTGGCCAGTGTACGCCCGAGAGTCACGCCCAGGGAAAGCGTGGTCCAGCTGTAAGTGTGCGACGCATCGTACCCGCTGATTGAAAGGCGTTCGTATTGGGCGTTGGCCACCGGACAGACCGACATCCCCCAGCGCGACACTTCGTACGCGAGACCCCCTGACACCCCGTTCGCCGGACGGTGGAGCGGATAAAGCATTCCGTGCGAATACGCTCCGCTAGCGGAGAGGGGGCCCGGAAGGTTCACCGTCGCGCCCCCGTCGTACGTCGTCTCGTCCCAGGCGATCCCCGCGCGGGCGGCGAGGGCGACAGCTCCGTTAGCCGCAGGCACGCCAAGGCAAAGTTGGGCCGTCGCAAGACCTGGGACGACGAGAGATGCCGCAGCCAGCATTATCGAACGAGGAAACGCGCCCATGAGATTCCTCCTCGGAGAATGGAATTTTCCGCCCATCGGGGATGTGAGGACACAAGTTGCGCGGGAAGCGGGCGCCGAATCAACTACTTTCGGGACAGTCCGCCCCTCGAGCGCCGCGCCCTCCCGGACCCGGGGGGCTCCGATCTGGGTGGCTGGAACTCTCATCCGGCGGCGCGCATCACTGACCGGAAGCCATTCGTCCCCGAATACGACCATTCCGTCTCATCGCTCCGATGTGTGTGTACGACCGACTCGTACTGCACGTATTCCTGGTAAGCGACCGAAGGGAGACCCTCGATCCGGATCGGCGCCCCGTTCAGCCCGGGAAGGAGGCTCATCTCCACCGTGGACTCGGGCACGCTGAAGCGAAACGTATCAGAGCCGGCCGTGACGCTGACCGGCACCCTCGTTTTCACCCGCGCGATGCGATCGAATCCCGCGAAAGCGAGCGGGAGCAGTCGCTCGAGGGCTGCGCCCCGGACATCTCCCAACCCCTCATCGAGATAGATCCGCGTCCAGCTGCCCATGTGGAAGCTGACCACGAAGGTGGCCCCGGCCAGGCTCACACCGTCGAGGTCTCCGTCGCGGATCTGAATCAGCCGCGTGCCGTGGCAGGTTCCGGCCTCGGGCCTCCCGAAGTTGCACGAACAAGGAATGGCGCAACTGCAGCATTCTGCGACATCAGCCGTGAGAGACCAGCGGCGCCGAATCCCGATGGTTCTCGTTCCTCCTCCCACAACCGGCACGACCGCCAGTGCACCAAGCATCCTGGTGAAGTCTCTGCGCTTCATCTTCATCTCTCTCCATCGTGAGGTTTGCCTGCCGCTCGGACCGGAATATCCGGGTCTATCGATGCTCGAACCTAACCTGAGCGATTCCGGACTATAGAAAGAAGCCACCCGTTGGGCTAAGTTACTGGTGTATCAGCAAATACGACCAGTGACGGCTCGCGCCGTCCTCAACCCAACGGGTGGAGGTTCAAGATGGGGAGGGAGAAGGTCGGAGGCAACCTTCGGGGGTTTCCCGCCGCGGTCATTTCGAGGGTCGAGGTCACCGAGGACACGCTGACGGGGCGTGGTGGGCTGGCGCTCTTCTCCCGGCACCTTCGGCACATCGGGATCCTCGAGGTTCTGGAGGAGCGCTTCGGTGCGCTCCGGCGAAGCGGGAAGGGCCGGCCGGTGGGCGGGCTCTTCCATCAGATCTTCTGCTTTCTTCTGGACGGCACGAGCCGCCACCTCGTCCACTTCGACCGGTTGAAGGGGGACGAGGGGCACGCGCGAGGGATCGAGACGGAGCCGGAGGCGATGGCCTCGTCGCATGCTGTGAAGCGCTTCTTCGGCGCCTTCGGGTGGGGACGGATCTGGACCTTTCGGCGGGTGCTGCGCCAGCTCTGGTTGTGGCGGCTGAGGCTGGAGAAGCCGGAGGTGATCGTGCTGGGGCTGGACACGATGGTGATGGACAACGACGAGGCCGAGCTCCGGGAGGGATGCCAGCCCACCTACCGGAAGGTGAAGGGGTTCCAACCGCTCCAGCTCACCTGGGGACCCTTCGTGGTGGACGGCCTCTTTCGGGGCGGGAAGAAGAACGGCAACGCCGGGGAGGCGGCGGCGAACCTGGTGCGCGACAGCGTCGCCTTCCTGCGCCGGCACTACCGGAGGGACGCGGCGATCCTCCTTCGCCTCGACGCCGGCTTCTTCGATAAGAAGCTCTTCCGGCGCTTCGAGGAACTCGAGATCGGCTACGTTTGCGGCGGCCGCCTCCAGGCCGACATCGTGGATGCGGCCCAAGGGATGAAGCCCGAGGAATGGTTCATCCACGACAATGGGCATCAGCTCTGGGAGTACTTCGAGTTTCACGACCGCCGCGAGAGCTGGAGGCGGGGGGAGTGGCGCCGCGCCCTCTACACCTGCCCCGCCTACGAGGATGCCCAGCGGCTCCTGGAGTCGCCCGCCCCGACACCGTGATCTACACCAACCTCGGCGAACGCGAGCCGATCGACACCCTGCTCCGGGACGCGGGACGCGCCGACCTCATTCACCCCGAGCGGATCCTCGAACTTTACCACGGCCGTGGACGCGACGAACTCGTGCACCGCGCCCTCAAGGAGTTCCGCCGCGAACAACTCCCCTTTCGCCGCTTCCAGTCCAACGCCGCCTTCTTCTACACCACCCTCCTCGCTTTCTTCCTCTTCGAGACCTTCAAGAGGGACGTCACCGCCGAGGTCGTGCCCGTAGTCGCTCAACCCACCCGCCTACGTCGCGAGGCCATCGACTTCGCCGCCAAGCTCGTGCGTCACGGCGGACAGACGGTCCTCAAAGTCACCGGAGCCGTATGGCGGCGGCTCCACATCTCCGACCTCTGGGAACGCGCGGCCCAGCCACCCCCCTTCGCTTGGGCGTAGCCGCTCCGCCGAACGGCCTGCACTTCCCTTTCCGCACGCTCCGCCCACGGAGCGGTCGCCTCGGTCCGCCCCGCCGCCTCACTTCGGCCACCCGTCCCACTCTCCGCCCCCTCGCGGCCACCCTTCACGGGTCCGGTTCCCCCGACCGGCGCCTATCGCCAGCGTGGATCGGCGTCGATTCTTGCTCCTCGCTCCAGCCGCGTAAAGAATCGCTCAGATTAGGTACGAACCCCGTAGTCCCCATACTGCCGCAAGCTTACAGGTCGGGACCGCGTTCCGTACTGACTCGTTTGCCCTTGTCTAAGATCGCCCCGCTACTCGCATTCGGTTTGCTGTTGCGGTAGAGTCGAGCCGGAGCGCCGTGGTGGTAGGTCCGGCCTATCCGTTGC
>JBBEBG010000007.1:146530-161163 GCA_040882465.1 Gemmatimonadota bacterium | reverse complement strand
CGACACTCCATGGGGGGCAAACGCTCGCGTTCGCTCGCTGCCCTCGCGGCTCGCTCGCTGCCCTCGCGGCTCGCTTCATTCTCGGTCACGCCGGTTGCTGAGGAGCGCAACCGTCGCGCCCTCGGTTCGCCGCTTCGAGCGTCTCGGAACCATGGTGGGCTCGCACACAGGTTGCGCGCCGCGACGAGGACTGCGGCTACACCAAGAGAGGGAGGACACATGGTGAAGCTCCGAATCCGAGAGGCTCTACTGGCGTTCGTTCTCGTGCTCTCGTGCGGCCTCATGTCGCCCCTGCATTCTCAGGTCGCGCAGGATGACACGGCCGTCCGGGAGATGTGGGCTGCGTTCGAAGACCTTTTCCAACAAGGTGACTCGGAAGGCATCGGCCGCATGTACACCGAAGACGCGGACCGTAGAAACGGGCAGGCCATCTTTGCCAGCGGCAGAGCGGAGGTCCAACAGATGTACGAGGACATATTCGTGGCCCGTCCGACCCGCCAGGAGCCTTTCGACCAGCGTACTCGGTTCGAATACGACGTCCGCTTCCTTCGGCCGGACGTGGCCCTCGTGGACGGCTTTTACATCCAGCCGAGCGGAGCGAGGGGTCCGTTTACCGTGGTTGCCACACGAGAGGACGGCACGTGGATGATGGCCGCGGGACGAGCAGGACCCACAATCGACTGAGCCACTGTGGCTGACAACCGCCGACGTTGGCCGTCCATATGCACCGGCGCTTAACACTCGGTTGCGGCTGACGCTCGCATTCGCTCGCTGCCCTTCGCGGGCTCGCTCGTCTCTCGGTCACGCCGGTTGCTGAACCGCGCAACCGTCGCGCCCTCGGCGAGCCCGCTCGGGTAACCCGCCTTGGGTGGTCGTGAGCATGGCGTGGGAAGAAGAGTCGGTGTAGTCTCGTCGACGTGAGTCCGACTCACGAGCGGCGGGCTACACGCAACCGAAACCGTTCTATGAGAGCGTTTGGTTGGTTGGCCATGTGATGAGCCGGTCCAAGCGATAAAGGCTCTTGCGAAAATGCGATGTCACTCGGGCTGATCCGGGTAACGCGCGCAGCGCATGCCGGACCAACGATACGGAGAACCTGAATGAGATTCGGAATGTCCTGGCTCGATTGGAAGCTCGGCGGCCGCATGCTCGTGAAGTACCCGGGTCTGTCCGTCATTGGTGGGCTCGCGCTGGCGGCGGCAATCGGGCTCGGAGCCGCCTGGTTCGAGGTGACGCAGCAGTATGCGAAGCCACACCTGCCGTTCGCGGATGGCGACCGGATCTTACGCATTGACCTGTTTGATGCGGCCGCTTCGCGAGTCGAGCCACGCGCACTCTATGACTTCGAGCTCTGGCGTGAGCAGCTGACCTCCATCGGCCAATTGGGCGCTTATCGCACGTTCGAGCGCAACCTGATTACGGCTGATGGCAGCGCGCAGCCGACTACGGTCGCAGAGATCAGCCCCTCGGCTTTCCCGCTGACAGGCGTGGCACCGTTGTTGGGTCGTACACTGAGCGAGGCGGATGCTCAGCCGGGATCGGCTGAGGTCGTAGTGATCGGCTACGACGTCTGGCGGAGCCGGTTCAACGGTGAGCGCGATGTCATAGGTCGTACCGTCAGCCTCGCACGCACGCCAGCGACCATCGTGGGCGTCATGCCCGAGGGTTTTCGCTTCCCGGCCAGGCATCAGGTGTGGGTGCCGCTGCGACTGACCAGCACGCAGCCACTCGAAGGACTACCCGTCAGCGTTTTCGGCCGACTCACGGATGGAGCCACGCTCGAGTCCGCACAGGCCGAGTTGACTACGATCGGCCAGAGTACCGCGGCGCAGCATGCGACGACGCATGCCCGGCTCCGGCCACGCGTCTCCCTGTTCGCGGCGCCTCCTTCTTGGTCGCCTCAGTCGGACCTCGCCCGGCTGTCCAACATCATCGCCTGGCTAATTCTTGCCACTGCATGCGCAAACGTCGCGACGCTCGTGTTTGCGCGGACCGCGACGCGTGAAGCGGAGCTTGTCATGCGCAACGCGCTGGGTGCTTCGCGGGCTCGCATCATGATGCAGCTCTTCGTCGAGGCATTCATGCTGTGCACGGCCGCCGCCATAGTCGGACTCACGGCCACGTATCTCGCATTCGAATACGTGGCTGACCTATTGCCCGTGCTTGGCATTGACTTGCCGTTTTGGTGGCAATTCAGGCTTGGCCCCGCGACGGTACTTTACGCGGCTGTTCTCGCATTCGTTGGTGCCACCCTGGTGTCTCTCTTGCCGGCCATCAAGGCGACGAGACCGCGGGTGCAGACCGCCCTCAGCACGATCGCGAGCGGCGGCACGAACATGCGGTTCGGCGGTGTATGGTCCGCCGTGATCGTCCTGCAGGTCACCGCCGTGTCATTGTGCCTGCCCATAGCCCTTGATTCAGCCATAGGTTCATTGCGCAAGGAAGCCTCCGTCTTTCCGGGCCATGAATACCTGACAGTACGAACGGCACTCGATTTGGCCCCGACAATGACAATGGCCGACGCGCGAGCACACCGCTTGGGCGTCTATGCGGAGTTGGAGCGTCGGCTCGAGGCCGAACAGTCTGTCGCTGGCGTTACCTTCGGCACCGGCATGCCGGGTCTGCCGCACGCAGTGCGGCAGGTGGAGGCTCAACGAGGTAGCGGGCCGCCGTTCCTCGTCAATGGGAGTATCGAACGCGACCGCGTCTGGGTTGCATCCGTCGACCTCTCCTTCTTCGAGGCGGGCGGCTTACCGCTGCTCGCTGGACGTGCATTCCAGCCAGGCGATCTCGATGCCGAGAACGCCGTCATCATCAATGAATCACTCGCACGTAGCATTGGCGGTAACGCGTTGGGCGTGCGCCTGCGGTATCGCACCAGCGATGCTGCCCAGGCCGACGCATGGTATGAAGTCGTCGGCATCGCGCGCGACTCGGGCATGGACCGCGGCGAGAGCGATTTTGTGTACCTCCCGACGTCCGTGGCTGATATGTCCCCAACGTATATTACTGTTCACGTGTCAGGTGATGCCGGCGAGTTTGCGCCAAGGCTGCGTGAGATCGCTACACAGACGGAGCCCGGCCTGCGACTATACGATCTGCTGCCATTGGATCATGTGTTGCGCCGCGGAGATCCGATCGCGATCCCGGCGATATCGGCGGTGGTCGTTGTCACGTTCCTGATCATGGCATTGTCGGCGGCGTCTTTGTATTCGCTCATGTCCGTCGCGGTCACGCGTCGCACCCGCGAGATCGGCATCCGACTCGCTATTGGCGCCAGTTCGCGAGCAGTGCTTGCCGCCGTTTTAGTGCGTGCGGCCACGCAAGTGGGAATAGGCATTGCTGTCGGCAATGTGCTGCTTCTGCCGATGATGGCTGCGCTTGGCAATAGTGAACCGATTATGACCATGCTGCCATCGATGCTTGGCGCTTCCGGCATCATGTTGCTGGTGGGACTGATCGCGTGTGGCGTGCCGGCTCACAGAGCGCTCCGCATCCATGCTAACGAGGCGATCCGCTACAGCGGATGATGTGGCGCGACTTCGGTGGATCTCGGCCGCGCATTCTGACCTCATGGGCATGTGACCAATGGATTATGCATAACGCTGTGATCCGGAGGCAGCGCCTTCACATAACAACGCGTGTGCCGGCTGCGGCCGCTGGCGCGGCCTCCGCGCAACCTTCGCGCTGTGGCGCTCAGGGTTCGGCAACGCTGGAACGTTCTGTGACATAGGCCGCTGATGAGGATGCTGCAGTTCAAGGACACGATGAAGGTCGGCTGCAAATCAGGGCTTAACGATTTCGGATCAAATCTCCGAATTTCATGATTGCCCGCCGGGCGGGGCCTCCCTACGTTACGGGATCATGAGCTTTGCCTACTCATCTGCAGCCTGAGTAGGGTCTTTCACCGGTCGCTAAAGCGACAGGAGGGGAATGATGGGACACGGAGGCAAAGTGCATCTCAATGTGACCTTCACGGTTCCACCGGACTTGGTCGCGGAGGGCGATCGACTTTTTGCCAGCCACGGACCGTGGATGGAGACGAGTCACCCCAGATCAGGCGAGCTTGCGCTTCTTTCATACTGCGTGTCCAAAGGTCCGGAACTCTCCAATCCCCTCGATCCGAATTCTGAGCTAACGGGAAGCACGGTCTACGTGCTCGATGAGGTGTACGAATCCGAGGCGGCCGTGGCGAACCACTGGAAGCTGGGCTCTGAGAGTTGGGCGGATTTCGGGGCGTTCGTGTCGTGGGCAGGCGGGGTTAAGGTGACCGCACAGCATAGAGGTCGGATCGTCAATTCGCTTGTCTAAAGGGCCAGATCTCGAGAGAGCGCCATCGAGCCCTCCGGTGTCCCGGACGCAGGTCATGGGACTCCGCCGAGCCGGTGTCGAGCGACGGTGAGGATGGCCGGTAGTTCCCCGCGAAGCCGCGTTGGACCGGTGATCGTCGTGGTTTCACCTGGGGCACTCAGCAGGGCCATGACCTTCGATCTCGAATGATCGCCAGAGGGGTTGAGATCCAGGAGTTTTCGTCCTTACGCATGTGAGGGTGGGCCCACGAGGAGCCCTACGTCACATAACTTCGCGTGTGCCGGACACGGGCCTTGCGGCCCTCCGCTGCAACCCTTCGGCTCGTCACGGCCCGTGCGGGGCACGGGTCGCGCCGAGCTCTCCGGGTTCGGCAACGCTAATTCGTTGGACACGGGCACTACCAGTGTCGGGCTTGCGAGTACCAAGAACGTCGAGTCACCAACGGTTCCCCGAAAAGCCGGCAGGCGCGACCTTACGCTGTATGAGCGAGAGGTTCGCACGGCCGCCTTGCCCCGCTGCGCCTAAATGATTCAGTTATTGCTGAAGCTGATGACACTTCTTCCGCAACTCGCCAATGCAGCGACTCTCACCGCCTCTCGCCGCGTTCGTCGAGGAGGTCGCGCTCTTCCTCGAGCCGGGCGGCATGCCCCGAATCGCCGGTCGCATCGTTGGCTACCTGCTCGTGTGCGATCCGCCTCACCGCTCGGCAGCGCAGCTCGCCGAGGAGCTCAGCGTAAGCAGAGGATCCGTCAGCACGATGGTCCGCATGCTTCGCACCACAGGTCTGTTGGAGCCCGCACCGGTTCCTGGCGAGCGGGCGATCCATCTTCGCCTGAGCGACGACGGCTTCGAGGCCGTTTTCGAGCACCAGATCCGGCAGGTCTCGGCTTTCGGCGAGCTCGCGAGTAAGGGTCTTACGGTCTTGCGTGGAGCACCGTCGGAGCGCACCCGCCGGCTAAGGCTCCTAGCAGCCCTCTACGGCTTCTACGAGCGCGAGATGCCTGGACTCTTGGAGCGGTGGCGGACGGAGAGGGCGCGAATCATCAGGGATTTCGCGGCGGAAGGTTCCGAATGATTCGAGTCGAATCGCTGTCCTTCACGTACCCTCGCAGCACCGGGCCTGCCGTCCAGGATCTGTCGTTCACAGTGGCCGAGGGAGAAGTGTTCGGGTTCCTGGGACCCAGCGGAGCCGGGAAGTCCACCACCCAGAACATCCTCATCGGCCTGATCCGGGGGTTCGAGGGGAGTGCGACCGTCATGGGCAGGTCACTCACCGAGTGGGACAGCACGTACTATCGGCGAATTGGCGTGTCCTTCGAGTTTCCGAACCACTACCTGAAGCTGACGGCGCGCGAGAATCTGGAGCTGTTCCGGGCGCTCCACGGTGGTGCGACGGAGAGTGTCGAGACGTTGCTCGACATGGTAGGCCTGTCCGACGCGATCGACGTGAGAGTGAGCGACTTCTCGAAGGGCATGAAGAACCGCCTCACGTTCACCCGGAGCCTCCTTCACAGACCGCGGCTGTGGTTTCTCGATGAGCCCACGGCCGGGTTGGACCCCGTCAACTCGCGGCGCATCATGGAGATCATCGAGTCTCGACGTCGGGACGGAATCACGACCTTCCTCACAACGCACGACATGGTGGTGGCTGACAAGCTCTGTGACCGCGTCGGGTTCATCGTGGGCGGACGGTTGGAGGTCATCGACACCCCTCGGTCACTCCGACTCCAATATGGAACGAGGGAGGTCCGCGTCACCTGGGAAGAAGATGCAGGGCCCCGATCAGCCATGTTTCCGCTGGACCGCCTCGCAGATGACGCACCCTTTCTCGAGACCCTGCGCACTCATCGTATCGAGTCGATCCATTCGCAGGAAACGACCCTGGAGGACGTCTTCATCCAGGTCACCGGGACGTCCTTGGCGTGAGACGACTCGGTGCCGCCCTGTGGCTAGACGTACGAGTGCAAGCCCGGAGCCGCCTCTATGTGATCGGTCTGCCCGTCGCCTTGATGCTCGGGATCAGTGTCAGGCTTCTCATTCCCGCCGAGATTAGCGGCCGGTTCCTGAGCGCCTTCTGCCTCGTCGCGATTGGAGGCACCACCTACATGTTCGGGGCGAGTATGGTGCTGCTCGAGAAGAGTGAGCGCACGCTGGAGGCGCTGCGCACGAGTCCTCTGACGGCCCCCTACTACCTCGCCTCGAAGGCCCTCACCCTCTCGGCGTTTGCGCTCGTGGAAGCTGTGATAGTGGTAGGCATTGCGGGGCGCGGCGCCGTCGTGGCGCCGGTCCCCTTCGTGGTCGGAGTCCTGGTGCTGGGCGTGGCGTACACGCTCATCGGCATTGGACAGGTCGCCTCGTTCGAGAGCGTGACCAGCTTTCTGTTCCCGGGAGCGTTGGTCGTCACGCTCGTGCTCCAGCTGCCGATCTTCTACGCGGCGGGCATAGGGCCGACCGCTGCCTGGTACGCGATTCCCACCGAAGCGCCGCTGCTGCTCATGATGGCGGCCTTCGAGCCGCCGCGGGGCGGACAGTGGCTCTACGCTCTCGGCGTCTCCGTCGCGGGCCTCGGAGCTTCCTATATGTTCGCGCTTGCTCGGGTTCGCTCTTGTATCGGCCTAGCGGCGCGCTAGCCATGTCCTATGTCCGCGCCATGCGGGGCCTCTTTCGGGCCGACGCCCTGCGAGTTGCCCGAGATCGCTTCCTAGTCGGTGCCGCGGTCTACCTGTTCGCAACGGGGGCCGCCATGCGATGGGTTCTCCCCGCAGTAGCCGCGGGAGTGCGGCGCCGATGGCAGGTCGATCTCGAGCCCTACTTCCCCTTGATCACGAGCTATTTCGTGATCGGCTTGGGCGCGATGGCCGTGGGCGTGGTGGGGGGCTTCATCCTGCTCGAACTGCGAGAAGAGCGGTCTATCGTCGCATTGCGGGTTTCGCCCTTTCCGCTGCGCCTCTACGTGGCCGGTTTCTCGCTCATCATCGCCCTCGTCGGCGCGGGCGTAGCCCTAGCGGAGGCGGCCATCATCGGCCTCGGCCTGCCACCATGGAACATGCTGCCCGCCATCGCTCTGGTAGGTGGCTCGGGGGCGTCCGTCGTCGCCATGTACCTCGGCGCCTTTCCTTCTAACAAGGTGGAGGCATTCGCGCACATGAAGTTCGTGAGTGTCGTCGCCGCGGTGCCGCTGGGCGCGTACTTCCTTCCTGGCTCGTGGCAGTACCTGGCGTGTCTCGCACCTCCGTTCTGGACGATGAAGGCGTGGTGGGTCGCCGAAGCCGGAGGCGGCAGCTGGCCAGTCTGGACCGTTGGAGGCGGGCTGACCACGATGGGACTCGTGACGTTCTTCTCTTCACGTTTCCAAGCGGCGGGATCGGCCTCCTCAGGTAGCTGAGGAGTGCCGCCGAGCGATCCCCAGACGTGTGGCGATCGCGGGGTCCGCGTCAGCGCGCGGTTTCACCGGGTGGCCTCACGCTGCATGAGCGGGAAACCCTCGTAACATGTAGTGGAGGGACGACGATAAGCGGGCGGGGGCCCGGCGTCCTATAACAAACGGGTGCCGGCTGCGCTCACTACGTTCGCTCCGCTGTACATTGCCCTTTGACGTGGCTGGAGCGTGAGCGGTATAGGTGCATCTGCTACGGGCAGGTTCGTGCCGCTAACACGACGGGCAACGTCGGCACCCTAAGAACGTTGTACGAAATTGCTTTGGTGGGGCGCTACACTTCAAGAACGGGTGCAGCCGTGAGGGATCCAAAGTTTCGAGAGAGGTACGACGAGCTCGAAGCCAGGATGAGATCCCTCGCAAGGTCCGACGGAGACATCTATTTGCCCAACGTCGCGCCGATGGGCCCCGTCAATTTTGTGTTTCTATGTATGGAGCCCTCGCTGGGCAGATGGGCCAGCTCGGCGGAAGAAGCCGAGCGAAAGATCGCCTCCGGGTTTAGGAATTTTCTTGACTCTCCTGACGACATGGTTCTCCATTATGCTATCCGCGAATATCTGTGCAGGGGCGATCTCACGTATCACATCACCGATATCTCTAAGGGCGCGATGCTCGTCGAGAAGGCAAGGGGAGACAGACAGGCGCGGTACGCTCGATGGCATAAGCTCTTGGAAAGGGAGATCGCCCTTGTCGCGCGCCAGGATGCCCGCTTCTTCGCTGTGGGTAAGGAAGTAGGACGGCACTTGGAGTTGCACAGGTTCCTACATCGCTATGATGTGATTCTCCACTACTCCAGCTTAGCGGCCAAAGCACGGAATGATGGAATTCGAGGGCACGAGCAGGAGTTCGAGAGCTTTCGTGCCACACTTCATCATGAGGATTTCGTCAGAACGGCTACTCTGGTGTTGAGGGAATCCGCACTGCCGTCGGAGATGCAAGACGCCATTCTTCAGCGTATCAAGAAGGCAGGCCTTTCAGCGTCGAGGGTGAAGCTGCTCTTCAATTACAAGGCTGCCTTTTGCAATGCTAATGCGGCTGAATGAACATACGCGCGATAGAGTTGGGGTGAGGAGCGAATCGATGGGCCGCGGGCGTACACGCAACTTCCGATAACAACGCGTGTGCCGGCTCCGGGCCTGCGGCCCTCCGCTGTAACCCTTCGCCTTGTCACGTGCCGTGCTGAAGCACGGCAAGCGCCAAGACTCAGGGTTCGGCAACGCTGGAACGTTCTCGGAAACAGATTGCTTGGCCCGCGGTGAGGTGAGGGCGATGTTGGAAGGGACCATTATCGTGTCCGGTCTTCCGGCGAGCGGCAAGTCGACGATCGGACGACATCTCGCCGAAGCGATGGGTGGGCCGATGCCCGACAAGGATGACTTTCTCGAGGCCCTCTTCGACGAGGTTGGTACGGGAACGGTTGAGCACAGGGGAAGACTGAGTAGGCGGGCCGATCAGCTGTTCATTGCGCAAGCGTCGTCCTCATCCAGTTTTGTCTTGGCATCGTGGTGGCGGCATCCCAAGGCCGACTCGGAATCAGGAACGAGAGTCGAATGGCTATGCACGTGAGGTGGGCCGCTCGTCGAAGTGCATTGTGAGTGCCGGTGGGACGTGGCCGCGCGGAGGTTCTCCGCGCGCGTCCGTCACCCAGGTCACTTGGATGCAGAGCGATCCGAGTTCCCGGTGATGCGGGAGTTCAAAAAGCTGGCCGAGCTCGGTCCGCTCGGCATGGGAGCACTCGTACCCGTAAGCACGTGTGCCGACTTGGCGGTTGCTGAGCTGCTGACGAGGATCGAGAGCTGTTGGAGCGGGGCGTGACCTGGCGCGCCGTGCTCGCCTTCCTGCTTTTGCCCGGGATCGTCGCGTATCTCGTGCCCTATCTGATGGCTCCAGCGGCCCTTGAGCGAGCATCGTGGCAGTGGTTGGGTGCCTTACTGCTCGCAGCGGGGAGCGTCGCTCTTCTTCGATGCGCGCGTGAATTCCGCACGAGAGGGGAAGGTACACTCGCACCGTGGTCACCCCCCAGGAGGCTTGTGACAACCGGGCTCTACCGTCGATCGCGGAATCCGATGTACGTTGCGGTTCTCGTCGTGTTGATCGGGTGGTCGGTCTGGTATCGGTCTCTTGCTCTGGGCTTGTACACGGTAGCCGTCGCGGGAGCGTTCCATTTGCGGGTACTTCTCTATGAGGAGCCGAAGCTGGAGGAGACGTTCGGTGCGGAATGGCGAGGGTACCGTGAGCGTGTGCGCCGATGGCTGTGAGTTATTCCATTGAGAACCGGAGAGAGGCTACGGTGAAGCTCGATCGGACGCTCAGAGATCTGCCGGACGTAGTGAATCACTATCGCGCCGGTGGAGAGGGCGAGAGGCTGTCGCACGGTCCGGGTGAGCTCGAGCGCCTGCGTACCGAGGAGGTCCTGTCTCGTTCATTTCCCAATCCGCCTGCGAGGATTCTGGACGTGGGCGGGGGGCCAGGCACCTACGTTTTGTCCCTATTGGACCGGGGCTTTGACGTGCATCTGATCGACTTGGTCCCGGAGCACGTTACGGATGCCGGGCGGCTATTCGAGGAGAGGGGGCACACCGGTAGGGCGAGCGTCGGCGACGCCCGAGAGCTGGATGTCGAGAGCGAGAGCCGTGATGCCGTGCTGTTGCTGGGCCCTTTGTACCATCTGTTAGAGCGCGAGGACCGCCTGCGTGCTTTGGGGGAGGCCCGACGGGTCGTCCGTCCTGGTGGCCACGTCTACGTGGCCGCGATCTCTCGCTATGCCTCCGTGCTGGATGGATTCGCACGTGGCCTGGTCCGTGATCCCGAGTACGTCAGCATGATGCTGGAGGACATCCGGACGGGACGTCACAAGAATCCGCCTGGAAAGGACTATTTTACGACGGCCTACTTCCACACGCCCGACGAGTTCACAGCGGAGATCAGAGACTCGGGCCTGGACCTGCTGAACGTGGTTGGCGTCGAAGGCCCGTTCTGGTGCTTGAGCGACTTCCGAGGGCGGTGGGAGGACATGGCCACCCGTCAGCTGATGCTGAGCACTTTACGAGATTTGGAGTCCGAATCTTGGGTATTGAGCATGAGCGCCCATCTCCTTGCCACAGCCTGGCGACCCTGAGGCGGGGCGCTTCGGCGCCTTGTTGGCGACGATGCGGCAGGCCCTTGGCTGGAACCGGGCGGGGTCGTCCAGCCTAGCGATGCCGTTCACGATGCCCATCCAGGTCTCCTGAGTGATGTCACGAGCCGCAACGCCGTTGCGCGCGTGCGGACGTTGGAGCTTGGCCGTAGCCCCGGAGAATGTCGCGGTAAGCCATTCAGCCAGAGCCGAGGGGTTCGCCCGCGCGCGAACGCGCCGCTTCTGAGAATACCCGACTTGCACTTCGCTCGCTCGCCCTTCGGGTGGTGCGCGGCGGGCACTGCGGTTGCATACTGCAAGCTTGTGCCCTGGTAGCCGCGCACCCGCAAGTCGGAACCGTTATCTGAAACTGAGCGCCGCATTGGAGAAGCGCTCGCCGTCGACGGTAGATCTCAGAGTTCCATGACCAGCTTCAAGCCCGCATCGACGTGCGCCATGAGCTTCGGAGGGACGCGGCCCACGCGCTCCGTGAGATAATCCTTGTCGAGCGTGACGATCTGGGTGACGTTCGCGACGGAATCCTTGGGCAGCCCGCTCGCTCTGGCAGAGATGAGCACGTTACCCGGTGCATCCAGCAAACGCGTCTTCGACGTGAGGATCACACCAATTACGGTGCGGAGTCTGCTGCGATTGAACGAATCGGCTTGAACGATGAGGAGGGGTCGTCGTAGGCCTGGTTCGGATCCCCGGGGCTCGTCGAGATCGGCCCACCAGATTTCGCGACGCTGCACTACCACTCAGCCGATCCCACGCTCTTCGCCTGCGCCGAGCGAAGTGCCGGATCGACGCCGCTCGGCTCCTCAGAATAGACTTCGTTGAGCTTGCCTGTGACATCCGCGCCCCGGTGCTTGGCCAGGTACTCGGCGACGGCCGTGGCGTAGAGCTCGCTCCTCGACATGCCAAGGCGCTCGGCGAGCGCATCGGCCGATTCGAAGAGTTCGTCAGGTAGGGATACTGCGGTCTTCATACTGACATCATACCCTGGTATGATTACCCGGTCAAGATACTCGATTTGCGTCTGCCGGCTCGAAGCTACGATGCATCGGGTGACATCTGCGCGGACATGGGTCCAAGAGAACAGTGAGCGGCGCTCAGCATCAAATAACGCGTGTGCCGGCTCCGGGCCTTTGGCCCTCCGCGGCAACCCTTCGCCTCCGTCACGCCTCGTGCGGGGCACGAGCCGCGCCGAGCTCTCCGGGGCAACGCTAATTCGTTAGACAGAAGAGATGCCCCGGGGGTGTATGGTGGCCGTCAGGCTCTTAGCCACCGAGGATCTCGTTCAGGCCCTCGATGACGCGAGCGACCTCCTCGTCCGAGACCCGAGCGATGCGGCGCCCGATTCGTTCTGCCGCCAGCGTCCGAATCTGGCTGATCTTGATCCAGGATTCCTTGGGAAGCCCGTCCGCCTTGGACTCCAACGTGAGGGGAAATCCTGCTCGGGGCTGCTGACTCGTGAGCGCGACTGCGATCACCGTTCCGGATCGCTCGTTGAAGACGTCGTGGCTCAGAATAAGGACCGGGCGATGGCCTGATTGTTCGTGACCGCGAGTGGGGTTCAGGTCGGCCCACCGAATTTCGCCTCTCAGTATTTGGGCCACGAAGCGAGCTCCGAGTCCATGCCTTCCTCGGCAAAGGCCTTTTCCTCGTGGCGATCGAGCTTCGCGGCCTCCCGAGCCAGTCGGGTGCGTGCCAACCGCTCCAGCTTCTCGGCGATGGCAGCCTCAATGGCCTGGCTCCGATTCGGGAACCGGCGTTGGGCGATCAGCTCATCAAGCTCCCCGAGGATCTCAGAGTCGAGTGTCACGGCAACCTTTGTCTTCGGCATGAGCTGCCTCCCGGGTAGTATGACATAACATCATACCGTCGCCTTCCGTACAAGGCAAGGCTCACCGAGCCTCTGGCTAACAGGCGCATGAAGCTGGCGCGGTCGGCATTCCGGTAGAATCCTTCAGCACCCGGGCGCGCAGCTTACGCGCCAACCGTTAGAAAGCCGGAGATAACGTCGGAAAAGCCGTGGTACACGGCATCGGTGGGTGCGAACGGCCGAGGAGGACGAGACGGCGAGATTGCTATCGCGAGTTGGCTGGGGGTATGATGCACCCTTCTGAAGATCGCAGGGCACCCCCATACGAGAGATGAGCTCATGGCCTCCCCCATGATGAAGAAGCTGGATGAATCCCTCGTCGAAGTGGACCTCTCCAATCTCGCGAGCGAGCTCCAGGGGGCCCTCCTGCTGCCGGACTCCGAAGGATACGACGAGGCGCGCACGCTTTGGAACGCGATGGTCGACCGGCGGCCTGCCGCCATCGTCGAGTGCCTGGGGGCGCAGGACGCGGTTCGGGCCGTGCGCTTCGCCGGAGATCACGGGCTCCTTCTCTCGATCTGCGGAGCGGGCCATAACATCGCGGGTAACGCAGTGTGCGAGGGAGGCCTCATGATCTCCTTCAAGAAAATGAGAGGTGCGCAGGTCGATGCGGCCGCGCGCACCGTGTGCGTCGAGCCCGGGGCCACGCTTGGTGACCTCGATGCGGCCACGCAGGCTCACGGTCTCGCCGTGCCCACTGGCATCAATTCCACGACCGGTGTGGCCGGCCTGACGCTGGGTGGAGGCTTCGGGTGGCTGAGCAGAAAGTACGGGATGACCATCGACAACCTGATTTCGGCGGACGTGGTCACCGCCACCGGCGAACTCGTGCGGGCGAGCGACGACGAGAACGCCGATCTGTTCTGGGGGCTGCGGGGTGGTGGAGGCAACTTCGGTGTGGTCACGTCGTTCGAGTTCCGGGCCCACCCTGTAGGTCCCGAGATCCTGTCCGGGCTCATCGTGCACCCGATCGCCGACGCACGAGAGGTGCTCCACGCCTATCGCGACCTCATGGCGGAGGCCCCCGACGAGGTGACGGTGTGGGTGGTGATGCGGAAGGCGCCGCCTCTGCCGTTTCTCCCGGAAGATGTCCATGGAACCGAGGTCTTGGTCCTTGCCGCGATGTACGCGGGCGACATTTCAGATGGTGAGAAAGCCCTTGCGCCACTGAGGGCCGTCGGGCATCCCATTGCCGACGTGATCGGGCCCAACCCGTTCGCAGGATGGCAGCAGGCGTTCGACCCCCTGCTCACACCAGGGGAGCGCAACTATTGGAAGACCCACGATTTCACTCTACTCAGCGACGACCTCATCGACACGGTCCTCGACTACGTCGGACGCCTTCCAGACCCTCAAAGCGAGGTCTTCTTCGGTCAGTTGGGCGGCGCGCAGGGTAGGGTTCCCGACGACGCCACGGCCTATCAGGGGCGCAAGTCGGCCTTCGTCATGAACGTGCATGGTCGCTGGTCCGATCCCGCGAAGGACGATGCCAGCATCGCCTGGTGCCGTGACCTCTTCGGGGCGACTGCACCTTTTGCGACCGGTGAGGCCTACGTGAACTTCATGACGAGCGAGGAGGGGGATCGCCTTGAAGCTGCCTACGGTGACAGCTATCAGCGGTTGGTGGAGCTAAAGAACCGATACGACCCGGGGAATCTCTTCCGGATGAACCAGAACATTCCGCCCACCGCCGGGCGATAGCCGCCCGAATGACGAGGGGCTCGGACCAGGTAGGGAATTGGCGTGAGTCTGCGGCGGCTCTCAGCATCCCTGCGCTTCATGGACGTGACGCCACGGTTGCTTGAATTGAATTGGTTGTCCACAGGTGGACAACGCCGTGTAACGTTTCTAGGGTACCGGCGCGGGGGGGGGGGGGGGGGGGGGGG
>JBBEBG010000007.1:77356-146520 GCA_040882465.1 Gemmatimonadota bacterium | reverse complement strand
GCAACGCGAGCCGTGTTCTCCGGAGCGAACGTAGTGAGCGGAGGCGGTACCCGGTTGTTACGCGGCGTTCCGCACCCTACGAGGTCGCGTGACCTCGAACGCCCTGCCTACGCTCCCTTCTCCGCCTTCTCCCGAACACCTAGCTTCTCATACAGGGCGGCTGCCTGCTCACGGTAGAAGCGGTCACGCTCCTCCGGTGACTTCCCCTTCAGCAGCTCGTGATGGCGATCACGGATCTCGCGCACCATCTCGACTGTCTTGAGGCTTTCAGCGCTGCTCATGCCTGGTGACCTCCCGCGGAGAGTAGATCTCGATCTCCTTGTAACCCGCCTCGCGATTCACGGCGTTGAACTGCCGAATCTTATCGAACCGCACGATGTGCTTGAAGTTCCAGCTCACCAAGAGGTCCACCGCTGCCACCGTGGCTAGTGCGATGTGAAGCCCATCGGCCGTAAAGGACTCAGGCAGTATGCGATGCTCTCGATACTTCTCCGCCAACGCCCAGGCTTCCAGCGACTCCGTCAGAACTTCCGTCTTGAGGTCCGGCAACTCCTGATACTTCTCCTGTACCGGTCGGGGAGCGGGTAGGAGCTCGGCGGCGACGACGTACGAGACCACCGGTAGGAAATGGCCTTCGCGGAAGTCCCGGTACAGACCATTTGACCACGGCGCGAACTCGGCATCGAGGCAGCCGCCGATGACAGACGTGTCCAAGTAAACGCGTTGCCGCTTCATGCCTGCCCAAGTAAGGCCACGATCACCCTCCCCGCCAGTATTCTACGATTTCGCGGGATGCCGCGTAACAATGAGTTGCCGCTGCGCTTCGCGCCCTCGCCCTCTGCTTCGCTCCGGGACATGCCTTCGGCACATCGGCAACCCTAGACGTTACCCCGAGTCACCGTTTGGTTAAGAGGGTGCGAGGACCTGACCCAGTGGGAGCCGACCAAGCGGTGATGGGTGGGCAGCATTCTAACGAGGGCATGCACCAGTCACCCGCCTTTGGCGGGCGCAGGTGATGCCCGAGGCGCAACAGCAAACCGGAGGCGGGTAGGTAACATGGTCGATCTCGCCGACGGAACCAGGGTACGGGATACCTTCCCGATGGGTGGCTTCTCGGAAGGAATCGGAGTTATGAGGACCCGTCTAAATCATGTTAGAACGTTGAAGTCGGCTCGGAGGGGGAATCCATGAATGCGAACCGGACCATCGTGAGCCCCGAGGATGAGGCAGCGATTCGTAGGGCCCTCGACTCCTTCGTGAAGGCGTCGCTGGACCAGGACTGGGATCGCTTTATCGCGACGTTCGACTCTGAACCAATCTGCATGCCCGCCGGCGCTCCCGCGCTGACAACGCATGACGCGATCCGCGCCTTCTATACTCGATTCCCGGCTCTTGACGCGCTCGAGCTCGTTCCGGAAAGCCTCGAGGCCGCGGGCGCGCTCGTCGTCGAAGTCGGGCGGTATCAGTTCACGGCGGGAGAGTTCTCGGACCGAGGAAAGTACATCCATCTTTGGCGGCGCGGTGACGCCGGGGAATGGAGGCTGTACCGCAATATTGCCAACTCCGACGGAGCCAGTTCTTCCTAAAGTTGCAGGCGGTCGACGTTCTAACAGGCGCGTGAAGCTGGCGCGGTGGGCGTCGCCGGTGAACTCTTCATGACCACGGCGCACAGCTTACGCGCCGGGACGTTAGAACACCTCAAGTGCCCACCGAGCCGCCTGAAGACGCTTCTAGGCCGGCGCCTTCTTGGACGTACGTCGCCGCACCGGCTTCCTCGCAGGAATGTGGGCCGCGTCCGCCACAACCCTTTTCAGCCAATCGTTGAGACTCTGGCCCTCGGCAGCTGCCGCTGTCGCAGCAGCCCGGTGTAGCTGCGGCCCGAGCCGCATGTTCAGTTTCCCCGAGAACGGCCTTTCGGGCGCCTCGTCTCGGCTCTCACAGACTTCGAGGTAATGGTCGACGGCACGCTGCATGGAGACCTCGAGTTCCTCGACCGACTCACCTTCGAAGTAGATCTCGTCGCGTAGGTCGACGACATGCCCTGCGAAGAGCCGAAGCTCAGGGTCGAACTCGAAGACTCCCGTGTATCCCTTGTAGTCGATCATCTACTCATCCTCCGTCACGGTCTTTAGATGTGGCCGAGCTCGGAAAGGAAGCCGCGCAGTCGTTTCACGAGCCCTTTGCCACACTCCTTCCTCGGATGCGGTCGGTCGACGGTCAGCTTCCGATCGTCCAGAACGAACGTCACCGTCGAACCCTTGCCCTCATACACCTCGGCCCCAAGTGCCCGGAGCAGCTTCTCCACTTTCTTCCAATGCAGGCCGCCGTTGAGGCGCCGTATCTGCTCGAGAACCGCCTCTTCGGGGAGCATGGTACCATCGTACGGTACCAAATCGCCGCCGTCAAGTCGCGCGGCGCAGCATTCTAACAGCGGCTTTCCACCGCCCAGCGCGAGCGCCAGCCCCTCCTTCGTGAAACCGGGCGCTACCTCGCCGCAATCTCCTCTTCGAGCGCTTCCCAGCGCGCCATCAACCGAGCCGCCTCCATGGCGCGTTCCTCCCGCTCCCCTTCGAGGCGGCGCCGCTCATGGCCCGGGATCTTCTCGAAAAAGCCGGGCTCGCAGAAGAGCGCATCGATCTCCGCGACGCGGGCTTCCGCGGCCTCGATCCTCGCGGTGAGGTCGTCGCGGCGGCGTTCCAGCTCCCGGGGATTGCCCGACGGTTTCGGGCGACCGCTTCCCGCCTGCCCCCCGCCTCCGGCCTGCCCACCCGCTCCGGCCTTCGCGCCGCTCCGGTTCTTGGCGCTGTCCGGTTTCCCACCACCTCCGGCCTTCGAGTTTCCCCCGGCCTGGGCCCCATTGGACTTCCCCTTCTCCTCGCGCCGGGCATCCTTCTTTTCGCGCTTCGCCTTGAGGACGACGCTCTCGTGGTCCAGGTGGTCGTCTCCGCACCAGGCCACGTACTCCTCGTAATTGCCCCGGTAGTCGCGGATCCCGCCGGGCCGGATCTCCACGATTCGCGTCGCGATCTCTTTCACGAACCACCGGTCGTGCGAGACGAAGACGATGGTTCCCGGATAGGAGGAGAGCGCCTCCACGAGGGCCTCGATGGACTCGAGGTCGAGGTGGTTCGTCGGCTCGTCGAGGACGAGGACGTTCGGGCGCTCGAGCCCAATCCGCGCGAAGACGAGGCGTGACGCTTCCCCGCCGGAGAGCGATTCGAGTTTCTTGAGCCCGTCTTCCCCGGAGAAGAGAACGAGGCCGAGCCTCCCTCGCACGAACCCGCGGTCTTTCCCGGGACACCGGGCCCAGAGCCACTCCTCCGCCGTCCCCGACTCGCCCGCGAGCTCGTCACGGAAATCCTGCGCGAAATACCCGACGTGCGTCTCGTATCCCCACTTCACCTCGCCGGCGTCCGGCTGGAGGCGTCCCATCAGGATCTTGAGCAGGGTGGACTTTCCGATCCCATTCGGTCCGAGGATGGCGAGACGGTCTCCGCGGTCCACGGTGAGGTCCACCCCGTGTAGGACTTCGTTTTCGCCGAAGGCCTTCCGGATCCCCTTCACGGCGAGGACTTCCTTTCCGCTGTCGCGGAGCGGTTCGAAGCGGAAGGTGGGCCAGCGGCGGGAAGAGGGGGGAAGGTCCACGATCTCGCCGGCCATCCTCTCGATGATCTTCGCCTTGCTCTGGGCCTGGCGTGCCTTCGAGGCCTTCGCCTTGAAGCGGCTCACGAAGAGCTGCAGCTGCGCGACTTCCTTCTCGCGTCCCGCCATCTCCTTCTCACGCCGATCGAGCTCCTCCGCCTTCGCGACGACGAAGGCCGAGTAGTTCCCGTGGTACAATCGAACCGTCCCGTAATCCACGTCGAGGATGTGCGTGGCGACGTTGTCGAGGAAGCGGATGTCGTGCGAGATGACGACGACGGGGCCCCGGAACGCGGCGAGGAAATTCTCGAGCCAGCGGATCGAGAGGATGTCGAGGTGGTTCGTCGGCTCGTCGAGGAGGAGGACGTCCGGGCTCCCGGCGAGGACCTGCGCGAGGAGGACGCGAAGCTTGAATCCCCCGGACAGGGTGCGGATCGGGTTCTGATGCACCTCCGCCGGGATCCCGAGCCCCTCCAGGATCTCGGCGGCCTTCGACTCCGCCGTGTATCCGTCGAGGTGCTGGATGGTCTCCTCGAGCTCGGAAAGGCGGTGCCCATCCACCTCCGCTCCCGCGCTCGCCTCCCGGAGCAGCCTCTCCTTCTCGTCGATCGCTGCCCAGAGCTCGCGGTTCCCCATCAGCGCCACGCCGAGGACGGACTCTTCCTCGTAGAGGAACTGGTCCTGGCGAAGGACCCCGGAGCGGACGCGCTTCGGAATCGAGACGCTCCCGGCGCTGGGGTCCACGTCCCCGGCGAGGATTCCGAGGAGGGTGGTCTTGCCGGAGCCGTTCGCCCCGACGAGCCCGTACCGCTCGCCGGGGTTCAATTGGAAGGTCGCCCCGGTGAAGAGTACCCGGTCGCCGTACGATTTTTCGAGGTTCGAAGCCGAAATCATGGGGCCAATCTAACGGCCGATACGCGCACTCCGGTACCGGGTTCGGGCATCGGGGAGGGTGCCGGCTGGGGCGGGGGCGCGCGGCGCATTGCCGCGCCGTGCGTCGGTCGGCTGGGGCTAAAGCTCGATCCCCAGCGCGGCCGCCAACTCGCGCGTCTTCGATTGGATCAGTCGTGCGTTGTCGGGACCCATGCGAAGGAGCTGCTTCGCGAGGCCCCGGCGTGCCTCGAGCGCGGGATCGGCGTAGATGTAAACCGCCTCGTCCTCGACGACTTGTACGGACCCCTCGGGTATCTCCACGGAGAGGATGTTTCGGATCGCCATCGTCAACGTTTCCCGAAACGTCACGTTGGGAATCCCGAGCTCCGCATAAGCCTCTTCGATGAGGGGGAGGAGCTGGCGATAGAGCCGGACCGTTCCCCGTGTGTCGAGGGAAGCGAAGGTCGCCGCGATCGCGTTGTACCTCGCGTAACTCTCCGGCGCGATCGTGAGGCGACCGTTGGACTCCTGCACGCGGAAGGGCTCGGTCGGCGTCATCATGCGAACGTTTGCGGCGGGAGTGGAGCTGCCGGCGAGGTCCACGATGACCCGCACGAATCGCTCGATGAGATCGTCCGTGACGAGCCAGCGGGCGAGCTCGGGGCGCGCCGAGAGCCCTGCGACGAGCCTCCGCACAAGCGCGTCGCTCATCCCGAGCTCGGGGAGGTCGAGTGGCGGCACGTCGTCGAGCGAGTCTTCCGGGGGAGCCGTGAGAGTGTCGGTCGGCGCGGTCGCGAGCGAAGAGTCTTCGGGTCCTCCCAGGAACCGGGTCAGGGCCCAGATGCCACCGGCGACCACGGCGAGGAGGAGAGCCACGAGGCCCCAGTTGGGGCCCTTCGCGCTACGGCGCCGCCGGCCGAGGGTCGGGAGCGGGGACGGTCCACCGGACCTGCTCTGGTGGGGATCGCCAAGATCTTGCATCGTGGGCCATCCAGTCCGGGGAGACGATCCTTCTCGTCGCGAGTCCTGCTCATCTCGTTCTTCCCCGAGAGACGGACCCGGGTTCCCGGACGCACGCGAGCCGCCGCACCGAACCACGTCCTCCGTGGCACTGCGCGGCGGCTCGTATGTCCTGCGTCCTTCCTTTCCTTCTTACTTCCTTTTCGCCGGCGCGCGCTTGGCGGCCGTCTTCTTCGCTGCCTTCTTCTTCGCAGCGGGCTTCTTCTTGGCAGCGGTCTTCTTTTTCGCTGCGGGCTTCTTTTTCGCTGCGGGCTTCTTCTTCGCTGCTTTCTTCGTGGCCACTGGTACCTCCGTCGGTGGCGGGTACGTGCAACCCTCAACAAGAACTGCACTTCTATTTGTAGCAGGTCTCAACGGATTCGCAAGAGTTTTGTTTCACGGACCGCAACATGTCGTAGCCCTCGCCCTTCAACCTACAGGATACAGGGGTCCTAGACCGGCTCGCCGAGCGCCCGGAAAAAGGGTCCGGAAAGACGTCCCGATCAGCACTTGAGCGGAGCCGATCCGCGCTGTATCATGCGCACTTCCCAAGCGGCGCGTTGACCTTCCGATGTACCCGGTGTGGCGGGCAAGAATGGCGGCACGAAGCGAAAAACAGGTGCTCACGCTCCTCCATCGTCGTGGTGCTCGCCGCCTTCGCCGCATTCGCTTTCGCCCGAACCGCAGCACGATCTGGTCGCTCACGCAGGGTGGCACCGTGCTCAACTTGCACGTTGCGTACCGCACGGCTCCGCTCGAGCTCATGGATCACTTCGCCGTCATCGCCAGAGAGGCGCGTCAGGGGACGACGGCGTACCGCGCGGCGGCGGAGGAGGTGCGGAGTTGGGACGGACTCGAGCTCGAGTTGCGTCGCGTGCGACGCGAGCATCGGTTGCGGAGAGATCCCTTTGGAAAGCGACACGAGCGGCGTCGGCGTCGCCTCGATCAGGCGGGACCGTGTTGCGGAACTTCCGAGCAGCGCGTCTACCTCCGCCGACTCTATCGCTATCTGAATCGCACGCGATTCGACGGGCGGCTTCCGGATGACATTCCGCTCCGGTTGAGCAACCGGATGACGACGCGCGTCGGCCAATTAGTTCCCGGTGTGCGGAACGGAATACGCTACATCGTGGAGCTCGCGCTGAACGTGGACCTCATGCTCGAGGGGAATGGGAGGGAGCGCATTGACACGCTCGTTCATGAGATGGCCCACGGGGCCGAGTGGCTCTTCGACGGAAAGATCGGCCACGGTCCCGGATGGCGGCGCTGGGCCCGTTACGCGGGGTGCAACGAGAAGGCCTGCGCAGAGGAACCGATTCGACGCCGGGCTCCGGGCGATGCACACGCCACTCGCGTTCCCCGGCTTCCTCTGGGCGCCTGGGCTCCGGCAGCGGCCTAGGCACGGCTTCCCAGGACGAGCAGCGCGGGGAGCATCACGATCGCGGCCGCGAGGAGTCAGCGCACCGAGTTCCGGAGGCGTCGCAGACGTTCGGCTGTTGAGGGTCGAGGATTCAGCGGGCCCGGTGGAGCGCGACGACGTAGAACCCATCCGTGTCGTGGAGGGCCGGGAGAATCGCGAGACCGGGAGCGCCCGAATCGTACCCGAAGTCGCGGGCCGGCGGGAGGGGCTCGAAATCGGAATGCGTCTCGAGGAAGGACTTCGCGACCTCCTCGTTCTCAGTCCGGGCCAGCGAGCAAGTCGAATAGAGGAGATTTCCGCCGGCCCGCACCATCGGCGCAAAGGCCGCGAGGAGATGTCTCTGGCGTTCGGCATGACGGATCAGGTCGTCCGGCGTCGTGAGCCACTTGAGGTGGGGCGCACGTCGCCAGGTGCCCGATCCGCTGCAGGGCGCATCCACGAGGATGCCGTCGTATCCTTCCGAGCCGGCCGCGCCGGCAGGGCCGCCGGGCAGCTCGCGGAGGGTGCGCACGTTCTCCAGTCCCGCGCGTGCGACGCGCTCCCCGAGCTCATCCAGGGCACTGGAACGGACGTCGTAGGCATCCACCCTTCCTTCTTTGCCCAACATGCACGCGAGTTGGAGCGTCTTCCCGCCCGCGCCGGCGCAGGCGTCGAGCCAGCGTTCCCCGGGAAGGATCTCCTGCGAGGCGAGCACCATCTGCGAGCCGAGGTCCTGGACCTCGAAGTCGCCGTGGAGATATGAAGCGGTCCGTGTGAGGTCTGCCTCGCTCGCGTCGTCCGGCGTCGTCGCGCGTACCGCCTCCGGAAGGACCGCGCAGCTGCTGAGCCGGACTCCGGCGTCGCCGATCTCCCGGGCCAACGCGGTCGCGTCGCCCGCCTGCAGTCGGAGCCAGAGGGGCGCGCGGCGGTGGAGCGCGTTCATCTCTTCCGGGGCGAGGGCGGCAGGGCACTCGGCCGCGAGCCAAGCGGGAACCAGGGAAGAAACCTCTCGGCCGAGCGCCGCGGCGCGCTCGAAGAGGTCCTCCGCCTTTGGAGGGAATCCGATGGTCAGCTCGGCGCGGAACGCGCGGGTAGCGGGAGTCTCTGCGGACAGCCAGGCGACCGTCGCGGCGGCGCGAGCGGGGTCCGTGTCGAGGAGTCCCTCCAGCCAAGGAAGGAATCGCACCGTGGTGAAGAGGAGCTCCCGGTACAGCCGCCGATCCCGTGAGCCGAAGCGCCGATCGCCGGATAGGAGCGCCCGGATCCGGGAGGGAAGGGTGCGGTCGGTCCGGAAATGAGGTCGAAGCGTGGCGGTGAGCCGGAGAAGGGTTTCCCGCTGCGAAGTGACGAGGCTCACTGCGTGCCTCTGACCGGCGTGAGCGCCCCCGGGTAATGGTGATAAGGGGCCGCACTCCCCAGTCCACGCGATATATCTTGACCAGTCGTGCGCAATATCGTACGATATATCTTATGTGCCACATCCATTCCGGGGAAGGCTCCCATGTGCGCCCGTAAGAATGACTGGTTCAGCGATCTTTTCGCGGATCTCGACCCCGACCGGTGGGCCCGCCGGTGGAACCGTGAGTGGGGGCCGAGGCGACGGCGCGGCCCGATCTTCGAATCCGGCGAGATGAAATACGTCCTTCTCCGCCTCATTCGCGAGAAACCGCGGCACGGATACGAGATCATCAAGGAGATAGAGGAGCGTTTCGCCGGTTGGTATACACCTTCCGCGGGGACGGTGTATCCCACGCTCCAGCTCCTCGAGGACCAGGGGTACGTGCGCGTCGTCGAGGCGGACGGTAAGAAGGTGTATCACATCACGCCCGAGGGGGAGGCCTTCCTCGACCAAAACAGGGAGACCATCGACGACATGTTCGACCGGGTCCGCGACACGGTTCGGGACTTCGCGGGGGGGGCGATGGCCGACCTGAACCGGGCCTTTGCGCGTGTGGCGGCCTCGACGTACAAGGAGGCATGGCGCCACGGGCCAAACGATCCGCTCACCCGCCGCATCGTCGAGATTCTCGAGGAAACGGCGACGAAGATCCAGGAACTCGTACCCTCGACGAAGAGCGGCGCGGCGCCGGAATCCTGAAAAGGCGACGGAGGGATCCGGCGTTCCCCGCCGGACCCCTCCGTGTGTAACTGCACTCAGCGCGGCCGGAGCGAATCCGGCGCCCGCCCTCCGATTCTACTGGAGCGTCGCCACCGTGATCCCGTAGCGATCGACGACGGGGACATCCGCCTGGAAGTCCCAGAAGGTCAGACGCTGGAGCCGCTGCAGCGAACCGCGCCACCCGGTGTAGGCCTCCAGGAAGTTCTCCGCCGTATCGAGCTCGCGCCGCAGGCTCTGCAATAGGTCGAGCGCGGTGATCGTACCGTTGGCATAGAGCTCGAGGCTTTCCTGGGAGATACTCGCGGCGAGGCCGAGGTTTTGCTCCATCGTGAGCGTGCGAGCCTGGAGCTCTTCGAGCGTTCGTACCTGATTCTCGACGTCGGACACGATCTGGATTCGCGCCTGTTCCATCTGGAGTTCGGTCCGCCGCAGGTTGATTCTCTGGCTCTCGATCCGCGCCTCTCTCTCGCCCCAATCCCAGATCGGCACGAAGGCGTTCACATCGATCGTATAGGTGTTGCTCGGCTCGTCCCAAAGTTGACCGAAAAGCTCGTCTCGCATCTCGCGCCCGTACGTGAACTCGAGATCCACGCGGAAGGCGTTCCGCCCTTCCTGCTCGTCGAGGCGGATTTCATTTTCGCGCTGCTGGATGTCTAGCTGGCGGAGGCGCGGCGTGAGCTCCATCGCGAACTGGGTGGCGCGCGTCACGTCTACCGACACCGGCTGGAGATCGATCACCGGGGTGAGAGTGATCGGCGTCCCCTCGGCGAGATTCAGCCGCGTACGGAGTTGGGCTGCCTGGAGGCGGAAGTCGGTCGCGGCGCTCTGGACGTCTTCCCGCGCGTTCGCGAGCTCCACATTGATCTGGTTCAGCTCGATGCTCCGCCCCGGATTCGCAGCGATGAGCGTTTGCGCCAGACTCGCGGCGCGTTCCAGGTTCTGAACGTATGCCGCGCCGATCACGCCCTCGTAAGCCGCCTCGAAGAGCTCGTAGTAGTCGTCGCTGGCGTTGTCCACGATTTCGATGACGTCGTTCAGATAGTCGATCTCGGCGTCCTCGAGTTGGAGCTCCGCCTGCTCCAGGCTGTTCCTGAGCCCGTTGGGCTGGAAGAGGGGTTGTGTGTATCGGATGAAGTATCGGTTGTAGTACGTGAGGTTGTGCTCGCCATCTTCATCGATCTGCGTGTCGCGGTAGACGCGGTTGTTCAGCGAGAGGTATCCGTTGGTGGGATAACCCAGCCACGGAATGATGATGGGCTGACGGACGGAAAGCTGGGCTTCCCAGCGCCGGGAATTCTCCCGCACGATGATGTTGCGGCCGAGCTGCGAGTCGAACTCCTCCTCCGAAACGGACTGGAAGGTCGGGACGGTCATGTCGAGCGAGACGCTCGAACGAAGTCTCGCCCGCTCCGCCCGGAGTCCGAGATTCCGCTGCTGGATCCCCATGTCGAGGAAGCGGACCTGATAACTGCTCTCCATGGTGAGCTGGACCATCCGCTCAAGGGTGAGCTCGAGCGGCTCTCCGCCCTGGGCCACCTGCTGTTGGGCGGCAGTCGGGCCGGGAAAGGCGAGCGCGGCGACAAGGAGGAGGAGGCCGGGAGCCATGGGCCCCCGGGAGCGTCGGTCCCCCCTGCGTTGGAAGTTCTCAGGTGTGGGGCTTCGCGAATCGTTCCTCATCTCTCGCTTCCTCCTAAGGTTCATCTCTCGTAGTGTCGGTCTGGAGAACGGGGCGGACACTGCTCACACATCGAGCCGGTATCCGGCCTTCCGAACGGTCAAAATGTGCCGTGGGTGCGCCGGGTCATTCTCCAGCTTCCGGCGGAGCTCGGCCACATGCGTGTCCACGGTTCGGGTCATCACTTCTGAGTTTGCGTAACGCCACACTTCATCGAGGAGATCGCTCCGCGAGGCCACTCCCCCCCGGCGTCGCAGGAGGGTGAGGAGGAGATCGAACTCCTTCGGAGTGAGGGAAACCGGCTCACCCCCCTTGAGAACGGTCCGAGATTCCGGGTCGATCGCGACGTCACCGAATCCCAGGGGGCCATCTCCGCCGTCGGTGGCGTCCCCCTCGGGGGTTCCCCGGCGAAGTAAAGCCCTGACCCGGGCGAGAAGCTCGAGCGTGCTGAAGGGCTTCGTCACGTAGTCGTCCGCGCCGCTGTCGAAGCCCATCACGATGTCGGACTCGTCGCCCCGTGCCGTGAGCACGAGGACTGGGACGCGCGAGCCCCCACCCCGCAGCTCTCGAAGGACGCGGAATCCGTCCATCTCGGGGAGCATCAGGTCGAGGAGGACGAGCTCGGCTTCGCCGGAGCGCGCTTCCTGGAGGCCGGTCGGGCCGTCTTCGGCGATCTCCACGTCGTACCCCTCGAACTCGAGTGTCCGGCGGAGGCCAAAGGCGAGGTCGGCGTTGTCTTCGACGATCAGGATCTTGGTCATGCACGCCCTCCCGCCGGGACCCTCAGCGCGGGAGCCGGGGTCGCGTCAATCGGGCTCGCCTCCGCCGGTGCGAGCGGAAGCTCGACCACGAATCGGGCGCCCCCTCCCTCCGCGTCCTCGACCCATGCGCGTCCCTCGTGCAGGCTGGCAAGCTCGGAGACGACGGAGAGGCCGATCCCGGTGCCGGGGAGGCGCGCCTTTACGTCGCGCTCCAGGCGGCGGTAAGGCTTCCAGACCTGTTCGCGATCGCCCGGGGGCACACCCGGTCCCTGGTCGGAGACGGTGAGACGGGCCGCGCCGTCAACCCGGTCGATTCCGACGCGGACGGTCTGCCCGGCGGGGCCGTATTTCACGGCGTTGTCGAGCAGGTTCACGACGATGCGGGTGATGGCGTCCCGATTCCCGTGGACGGAGAGGCCGCGAGGGGCCGTCACGATGAGGCGATCGCCACGCTCTTCGAGCAAGGGGGTGACTGCGTCGAGTCCGTCCTCGAGCGCCTCCGCGAAGTCGAGTCTTTCGCGCGGAAGGACGCGACCCGCGGTGCGCCGGAGTCTCGAGAACTGGAGGATGTTCTCCACGAGATGGCTAAGGCGCCTGGCTTCGCGGTGGATCACGGAAATGGCGCGTGCCTGGTCTTCCGGCTTGCGAAGTTTGCCGGCCTCTTGAAGCTCGGCGAACATCCGGATCTGCGCGAGTGGCGTGCGGAGCTCGTGGGACACACCCGAGACGAAATCTTCGCGGAGTGTCTGGAAGCTCTGCTCTTGTCGCAGCTGGATCACCGCGGCGATCCCGATCCCCAACGTGAGGAGGAGGAGCGCGGCGAGGAGCGGAAGCCGAGAGTTGGGGAGCCCCCCGATGATGAGCTGGGAGGCGGCGTCCGGGCGGATCGCCGAGCGCACGACGAGGCCGCCGTATTCGGGCCCGAGGTCGCTGGTCGCGCTGAGCTCGGTCGGATAAGCCGTGGGGGAAGCGAAGACCGGGGCGCCGGTGGCGGTTTCGACCGTGACGAAAAGGATCGAGTCGCTCGGCTGGTCACCCGCGATCGGTTGCGGAAGAAGGCGGCGCCCCTCGTACCAATCTTCGAAGAGCTCGCCCAGCGCCTCGGCGCGGATCAGGAAGCCGAAGGTCGGGTCGGCGATTCCGGGCGCGTCCTCGGAGACGACGTATCCGATCGCGAGCGGCCGATCCTGGGCCGACGGGGTCGCCGTGATGAGGATCCCCGTCGCGGACCTTCCCGAAGGGGGCTGGAGCGTGCGCATAGTCTGCACGATGAGGGTGCGCGTTTCCGGCGCGAGCGTGTCGGGGCGCGTGCTGAGAATTCCGCCGGGGTCCAGGGTGAAGACCGCGAGAGGCGAGCGGAAGCCCGGGCACGGACAGCGCTCTTCGTCCATCGCGTCGTCCATCTCGAGCGCGATCCGCTCCAGAGGCACGCGGTTGCCGACGCGCACGCGTCGGGAGATCGGGTCGAAGACGTCGTCCAGGACATCGTCGAGGTTTGAGCGTCCCACCCGCGCGAGCTCGACTGCCGCGATTCCCGCGTAGTCGCGGAGCACGGCCTCCGCGGTCCTCCGGTGAGAGGCCGCCGCGTCGAGCGCTTGGTACCCGAGCCACCCCGCGAGCGCCAGGGTCGCGAGGAGGAACACCCCGAGGGCGGTCGCTCCCCGGAAGGGCCCGCGTGGCAGATTTGGGAAAGGTCTCACCTGCACGTCCCGTCGCTGTTCGGCCGAATCTCGCTTCCCGAATCCCCAAAGCCCGGGGAAAGGGACGAGTCGGCCCTATGATACACGCTCGAACCGTAATGACTCCGGCTCAGTGGGGGCAATGCCGGAGCGTTCACGCGGCGTGCAACTTTTGTGCGGGGCATGTCAGAGACCCCTCACAGAGGGGCGAGAACCATTGGGACACAAAGGGTCCGGCGCGGCAGGGACCCCGTCCCGGTTGGCGTCCGGGACGGGGTTATTCAGGGCGGTTCAGGAGGGGTCTGCGGGGCGGCCGCGGGGAAAGAGGACGCGGGTCTTGTCAGGCCATGAGCCCGCTCACCGGGCGGATCACTTCCGAATCGGGAAAGATCCGGTCCGACTGTGGCGCCGTGAGATCGAAGGTCCCCTGCACTGCGGCCTTGAGGAGAGCTCGCGTGTCGAGAGTGGGGCGGAGATCGCGACCCTCGTAAAGGTCGCGGGAGCCGAGCCCCGGCCAATCGGAGAGGATGGCGCTTCGGGACACTCGGGGTCCGAGCACGAATCCGGCGCCGGCGGTCCCGTGGTCGGTGCCGCCCGTCCCGTTCGGCCGAGCGGTTCGGCCGAACTCCGTCATGACCACGACGGTCGTGTCGGCCCACGTCTCCCCCAGCTCCGTGCGGAGGGTGACGAGGGATTCGGCGAGCTGGCCGAGGAGGCGGTCGAGCGACCCTCCCGCCATCCCCTGGTTCGCATGTGTGTCCCACCCGCTGAATTCGGCGGCGGCGACATTCGGCCCGAGGGGATCGCGGAGGAAGCGGGCGACGGCGCCCATGATCGGCGACATCCGCCCGGCCGCGCGTCCCGCGGCCATGGCGTCGCCCATCTCCAGTTCTCCTCCGAGCGATTGGAGCTGGAGCGCTGCTTCGAAACGGTCGTGGAGGAGCTCGTCCCGCTGGTACAGGAGATGGAGACGCTCGATGTATGCGTCCTCCACCGACCCCAACTCCGCGGGGGACCAGGTCAGCACCGGGTGGGCGCCGGAGAGCGACCGCGGGAGGCCCGCCGCCACGGCGATTCCGGACCGCTCACCCTCCATCACCTGAAGGAGGCGGTTCAGCCAGCCGTCCGAGGCGCCCGCCGGGCGATCCAGCCCCGTTTCGAGCACCGCCTGGCCGTCGAAGTGGCTGCGCGTCCGGTAGGGAATCGCCATCGCATGGGCCGCCACGAGCTCGTTTGCGTCCCAGAAGGACTTGAGAGGAGCGAGCCCCGGGGCGAGCGCGAAGTCGTCGGCGAGCGCCACGAGCTCTCCCGACGAAAAGGCCATGCTTCCTCGAAGCGAGGCGTAACCGGGATCCCCGATCGGCACCACGGCGGCGAGGCCATCGAAGCCCCCGCGCAGGAGGACAAAAACGAAGCGTCCCTTTCCGGGAACCTGGGCGAAAGTCACGAGGGGCGCCGCGAAGGTCGCGAGCCCGCCGAGGCACATCCCGCGGATGAAGGTTCTGCGATCCATGGTCACCTCCACTGGAAGGCGGGCCCGCCGAAGGCCAGCGCCAGCCGTTCATCGGCCGGGATGGACGCGTCGGCGAGGAGCGCCGGGAGAGGGTCGTCAACCGGAAGATCCATGACTTCGACGAGGCGGGCCGGGTCCACCCCTGCGCGCCCCATGCGTTGGACGGCAGTGCGGGCCAGCTCGGCGCGGTTCATCAGCCCGTCGGGATCCCCCCAGTCGCCCAGCATGTCCCCGAATCCTTTCGGGGACGATGGTGCCCAAAGCGGATGGCGGAGCTGATTCAGCCCCTGCGCGAGGACGGGTGGGACCTGGCGCGCCGGGCCGGCGCGGAGCATCGCGACCAGCCAGTCCTGCGGCGTGCGAAACTTTCGCCGCTCCGGATCCCATGCTTCCTCGAGCGTGACGAGCGAGGCCGCGACCGCCTTCAGGTCGCCGCCGGTCTCCCGGAAGACGGAGGCGACCCGGTCCACCGCCGGCACGGGCGGAACGTCGGAGACAAGATGAGTGACGAGCTTCGTTGCAACGAAACGGGCAGTGGAAGGGTGCGCGCAAAGATCCCGGATTGCCGATTCCCCCTCGGCTAGGCCGGCCTGGCGGTACTCCTTTCCGAGGACGGTCTTGGTCCCGGGCTCGTGTGTCATGGCGCGGAAGGAGAACCCGAAGGGCTCGGTAGCCGCGGCCGGTCCAACCCCGCTGAGGGTCCATCCCGTGAGGATTTTCGCCATCGCCTCGACATCCGCCTGCGCGTATCCGCCGTCCACCCCGAGGGTGTGTAGCTCGAGGAGCTCGCGGGCGTAGTTCTCGTTGAGCCCTCGTTCCCGACCCTGGCGCCGGGCTGCGGCCCGCGCCTGCTGCGATTCGGGCCCGATGGACTGGAAGTTGTCGAGGTAGAAGAGCATCGCCGGGTGGCGCGCGGAGGCGAGCACCATGTCCGTGAAGCGGCCGAGGACGTGCGGGCGGATGACTTCCCGCTCGTAGTGGCCGGCGAAGGAGGCGACCTGGGGTCCACCCGCCATCGAGACACAGAGATGGTTCGACCAGAAGGCGACGAGCCGCTCCACGAAGGGCCGATCGGTGGTGACCCGCAGGTTCAGGGCCGCTCCGATCTCGGCCTGCCGGACCTGCTGGGAGGTCGCGAGCTGCATGCGCCGTTCCTCGGGATCCTGATTCGCGAGCCCCTGGCGCTGGGCGCGGAAGGCCGCACCGGCTTCGGCGAGGGTGGGAAGGCCCGGGTCCTCGAGGGTGGGCGGGCCCGCATCGAGCTGGGAAAGGAGCCAGGTCCGGGGATCGCGCACGCGGGCCGGCTCGCCGACGCGGGCGCCCAGCCCGAAGCGATTGAGTGCCCTCAGCGTTTCATTCATTCGACGTCTCCTTGCAATCTCTCCAGCAAGTCGGGGACGACTTCGTGTCCCCCCGGGTGGGTGAGGATCCGGTAGGAAATTTCCGATTCCTCGAGCCACCGTTCGTCGCGCTCCTCTTCGTCCGGACGCCGCAGCCGATCCGACTCGCCGCGCACGAGAACGACCTTCGCTCGCTTCAGACGTTCCACCGCGGGGGGTGGAAGATCGGGCGGCAGGCTCGCACCCCAGAAAATGAGGCGGTGGATCCGGGTCCGTCCCAGGACGGCCCAACGGGCGGCCGTATGCACCCCCTGTGAGAAGCCGAGCACCGTTCGCAGCAAGGGCGTCGAAGGGGAATCGGAATTCCGCTCCGTCCCGTGATTCATTCGTCGCGACACATGGACCTGGCCCTCCATCGTTCGTGCGACGCGATCGAGGTACCGGACGTAGTCCCGGATCTCGGCGTCCCTTTCCATGCGCGTCATCCAGCTCGCGCCGACTCCGCCTCCCCGTCCGGCGCCCGTGGCTTCCGGGTTCCGATAGAAGCGGGAGAGTCCTTCCGGAGCCACCAGAAGTCTTCCCGGCCGGGCCGCGGAGGCCATTCGCCGGAGAAAGCCCGGTGCGGACTCGGCGTAACCGTGCAGAAGAGTCCAGACTGCTTCGACCGGATGCGGCCCGGACTGCAGGTAGGCCACCCGCGCGGTTCGCGGCGTTTCGATCCGGAGCTCCTGGATCTGGCCGGTCCCCACGTCTTCTCCTGCGTTCCTAACCGATTCGACGCGTTCCGAAGCCATAAGGTTGCCCTTGTCCCAGACTTCCGGGGTTGCCGGGGTCTATGGTCGTGAAAGGCTACTCCGCCGACAGCGCCGTCAACGGGTCCACCCGCGTGGCGCGCAACGCCGGTAGTACGCAGCCGAACAGGCCGGCGCCGACGAGCGTTCCAAGGACCACTCCGAACACGAGGGGATCGAAGGGCGCCACTCGAAGGAGGGAACCCCGGAGGGTCCACGCGAACGGGAGGGCCACCAGCAGGCCGAAGCCGAGTCCGACGACGATCGGTCGCATTCCCTGGCGGAAAACGAAGCCCAGAATCGTTCCGCGCCCGCCGCCGATCGCCATGCGGACGCCGATCTCGCGCGTGCGCTGAGTAACCCAGAATGCCATCACCCCGTAGAGCCCGATCGCCGCCAGGACGAGGGCGAGGCCACCCGCGACGAGGAAGCCGGCGCTCAGCCAGGCGTACTGCGCGTTCGCTTGTTCGATCGCGTCGTCCATCGGCCGCATGAAGGAGAGGGCGGCGTCCGGATCTACGGTCGCCACCGCCTGTCGGATCGGTACCGCCAGGACACTCGCGGTCGTCCGCGAACGGACCGCGATCTGGAAGCGCGTGGGCGGCGCCTGCGCGAACGGGACGTAGACGACGCCCCGCGTTCCCTCCGCCTGGATGCCCGGCGCGAGAAGGTCCGGTACGACCCCCACGACCGTGAGCCACTCTTCCTGACCCGCTTCCTCGGGAAGGGCGATGCGACGTCCGACCGCACCCTCCGGGAGATGCTCCTGCTCGAACGCCGCGCTCACGATCGCGACGGGAGGGCTGCCCGCTCGGTCTCGCGAGTCGAACGGACGACCGCTCGCCACCGGCGCCAGGAAGGTCCGGAAGAACCCGGGCGTGGCCGCGATGTACCGGACGAGGGGCAAGCCCATCTCTGCCGGGAGGTGCGTGCCCTCCACGGCCGCGGAGCGTCGGATGCCGCCGATCGCCGGGACCGAGGTCGTGACCGTGGCGGACGACGCTTCCGGAATGGCCCCGAGCGCTTCCTCGAGACGCGCGGCCAGTTCGGCACGTCCACCCGGCGTGTCGTATCGGCCTTCGGGCGGGGTGACGAGGGACAGGTAGACGCCCTCGGGCGCGAAGCCGAACTCGTAGCTCTGAAGGTTCAGCGCGCTTCGAACGAAGAGACCGGCCGCGACCAGCAGGACGAGCGAGACCGCCATCTCCGCCCCGATGAGGCGTCCCATCATCGGTCCGAGCCGGCGGCTCGACGATCCGCGTGAGGCGTCCTTGAGGAGCTCGTGGCGGTTGGCGCGAGAGGCGAAGAGGGCAGGGAGGACCCCGGCCAGGACCGCCGCCACCACCGCGGCGACGGAGACGAATGCGAGCACGGGGAGGTCTACCCGCAAGTCGACCCAGTACGGCATGCCTTCCACGGCTCCGACCGCGTTGCGGATCAGACGGGCGCCCACCGCCGCGAGAAAGGCGCCGCCCGCCGCGCCGGTGAGGGCAAGCACGGACACCTCGGCCCAGAACTGGAAGGCGATCCGGGACCTGGACGCACCGAGCGCGGACCGAACCGCAACCTCGCGCGAACGGACCGAGGCACACGCCAGGAGCACGTTCGTCGCGTTGGCGCAGGCGACGAGAAGCACCAGGAACGCAACGCCCAGCATCAGACCCGCGAGCAAATGCGACCGGCCGGCCGGGTTGATGATGTCCGTGAACATCCGGACCTCGACCGGGGTCGCGGTGGGCTCCGTCGCCGGGCGAGGCCGCTGCTCGTCCAAAGCATTCAACTCCGCCGCGGCCGCTTCCATCGAGACACCCTCCCGGACGATCCCGAAGATCACGAGCCGCTCCGGGTTCCAGTCCGGGCGAAACGCCGCGTCTGGTCGAGGCGTCCACACCTCCTGGCTCCAGGGAAAGCCGAAGCCCTCGGGCATCACGCCGATGATCTCCGCCGGCTCGCCGCTCAGCCGGATCACCTGCCCGAGAACGCCCGGATCCAGGTCGAATCCGGTGCGCCAGGCGTCGTAGCCGATGAGGGCGACGGGAGGGGCACCCGAAACGGCATCGGAGGCGGCGAAGGGCCGTCCGATGACCGGATCCACAGCAAGGAGATCGAGTGTGGAGAGCGAAATCGCGGCCATGCGCGTGGGCTCGGTCGCCCGGCCCTCGACGGCCAGGTTGACCGCGAGGTCCTCCGCCAGGCCGAAGCCGTCGAAGGACTGCTGGCGTTCCTCCCAGTACCGGTAGGTCTCCATCGAGACCGGTGAAGCGTCGGATCGCCACATCCGGACGACCCGGTCACCCGCTTCGAACGGCGGAGTAGGGAGGATCACCCCGTCGATCGAACTGAACATCACCGCGCAGAGTCCAATTCCGACGGAGAGGGCACTCACGACCGTCAGACTCGCGGCAGGAGTCTTCACGAGACGGCGGAGGGCGAGGCGAAAGTCGCCTCTCAGATGATGAAGCATGGGTGCGGATCTCCGGTGAGTGAGCGATGTGGGTAGGTGAGACCTTGGGGAGAGTCGCATCGCGGCGGCGGCGGCGATCTCCCTCAACCATGAGCGGCGACCACTCTCCTCCAAGTCGCCCAGGTAGAACTCCCGCGCCTCCCGTGGGACGAGAACGCGGAAAGCGAGGCGCACGAACGTCGGTGGCTGGTTCCTCGCGGGCGTCGGTGTCATCGGATGTCGAGGGCGAACTCGAGCCCCTCCGTCAGTTGCCGGAGATCCGCGAGCGAGCGACGCGCGGTCGAGAGACCATCGCGGGTCAGGCGGTACATCTTCTTCCTCCGTCCGCCCCGTTCCCCGGTCGGGGGAGCCACGGTGACGTCGACGAGCCCCTTCGCTTCGAGACGTCCGAGCGTCTTGTAGATCGCTCCCAGGGTGACGGAGCGCGACGTCCGCGTCTCAAGGATCTTTTGCAGGGTGACGCCGTACGCGTCATCCCCCAACTGGGCGATCGCCAGTAGAGTTAGTAACTCGAATTCGCCCGCGTGTCCCATGTCCACTCCCGTGCCGTCCCGCGCATTAGTCCGTAATTGTCATAGTAATAGAAGTTGGGGATGAGACAAAGGTGATGGTGGGGAAGGTAGCCGAAGGCAATGCCACGCCAATCAATTGCCGAACCAGCCTGTGGGATCCGCCTCCTCACGAGGGGCGAGCAACGACTCCACAGACGCGATGGCGAGAGCGGTCGGTCCGACCGGCCTCGTCTACGCGGTGGAGGAGGCCCGAGCCGAATACTTCCTGGCGGCGGTGGAGTTCACGCGCTCGCGGGAGTTCGACCTCTTCGAGGAGAAGTTCTTCGCCGTCTACCTGCGCGGAAGCTGAGGGAGGACCGGGTCCGACAACGGACCCGTCCCCAGCCCGATCACCTGCCGCAACTGAAGGAGCGCAAGCCGATGGAGCACGTGCCACCCGGTGACCTCCCGTTCGACCGCCTCCGCCTCTCCCGAAAAAAGTTCGCGTAGGAGTGGGTCGGGTGTTTCGACGGTCGCGCCCCTTTCCCGCGACGCCAGCGTGTTCGCAAGTCTCGACATGCTGGGCCAGGGACCGTGGCTCCGCCCACCCCCGCGCACCAGCGACATCCCTCCCCGAGCGAGGCCGGGTGGGAGCGCGACTGCGAGGCTGACCGGCCGAGGCAAACCGGGAAACCGGAGTGACGACGTGTGCGGGAGAAAGCGAGTCCGCGCGAGGAACGGACGAACCGCCCTCAGGAAGAGCTTCCGGTTCCGCTTCCATCCGAGCGGGGAGCGCGAGGCGACGTCCAGAACTCCCGTGGAGTGGAATACTTCCCAGGTGGGGAAGAGCCGGCGGTTCCCGTCGTGGTGCGCCCCCGCCCGCCGCATCGAGAACGGCCAGAGCATGGTCTCCTCGCCCGCGGATCCGGGGCGCACCTTCCGCAGGAGCTCACGGTGATCGCGCCTCCTCTCCCGGACCACGTCCAAGAGATCCGTACGGAGCGGTCCGCCCTCCCATCCCTTCCTCGATTCGGGGCTCCGCTTCGCCGAGGCGTAGAATCCCTTGAGAAGTGCGTCCGCCGAGAACCCGCCCAGGACGACCGGATGATCGGAGAGCCCCAGGGTTCGGTGGAGTCCGCACGCGTGCAGATCGACGAACAGATGCACGCTTCCGGCGAGCGCGGAAGTCGCGGAGAACCCGTCCGCGCACCGATCGGGCGAACGGACCCCGACATGAAACGAGGCCCCGTGCGCTCGGGCCGCGGCCCGGAGGAGCGCGAGCGCGACGAGCCCGGGAACGACGCCGGGAGCATCGAATCGTCGTTCATCGCGACCACATCGAAGCCAGTTGTTGGATACCGTGCGTGAGCTTGCCGGGGAGGAGTTTGGAGATGGGGGAATCGAGCCGGAGAAGGTTAGAGGATTTCAACCGCCCTCCTAACCTTCGAGGCGAAGATTGGGCGGCCCCGCCGCACTCACCCGGAAGCCGGGCGCTGTTCGCGCACCGAGTGGTTCGATTCGGAGGACTTCACCCGTTGCGATGACGCGCGGAAGGAGGTCGCGGGTTGACGGCTGCGGAATGCGGCATCCGGCCTTTCCAGGTCGGCTTCCCGGGGCCCGCGGTCGCGTGGCGTCCGGGCCACGCCCCCCCTAAGTTGGGGCGCTTCTCACCCTTGAGAGGCGCTTCCCACCGTGAACGAACCCGGACCGCAGTCCTCTTCCAGCGGGCGATCGGCGATCCAGATCCTCATTCTGGCGATCGCCGCCGGAGCGGCGGGGTTCCACCTCTACGCCGCCGGGTTCGGGGCCTTCACCGCGCTGGTTCAGCGGCCGGTACACCTAGCCCTCATGTCGCTCCTAGGCTTCCTCGGGGTCGGCGTGATGTTCGGGACTCGTGGCGGGTGGGCCGCGGAGTCGCCTCTGAAGAAGACCGTCTCCGCTGCGCTCGCCTTCGGGATGGTGGTGAGCTGCGTCTACCTGGTGACGGGGCATCAGGAACTCGTAAATCGGGTGGGGGCGGCGACCCCCCTCGACCTGACCCTCGGCGCCATGGCGGTCGTCGCCCTCCTCGAGCTGACGAGGCGCGCGACGGGGTGGGGACTCGTCACGGTAGCGCTCCTCGCCATCGTCTACGGGATGGCGGGGCCCTACCTCCCCGGGATTCTGGCGCACCGGGGGTATCCGCTCCCCCGTATCCTCGAGACGCTCTACCTCTCGCTCGATGGGATCTGGGGGATTCCGCTGGGAGTCTCGGCCGACTTCGTCTATCTCTTCGTCCTCTTCGGGACGGTGCTGGAGATCGCGGGTGGGGGCGCCCTCCTCATCACCTTGGCCGCGCGTGTGGCGGGGGGGCTCCGCGGTGGCCCCGCGATCACGGCGACGGTCGCGAGCGCGTTCATGGGATCGCTCTCGGGTAGCGCCGTCGCCAACGTCGTGACGACGGGGACGCTCACGATCCCCGTCATGAAGAAGGCGGGATTCCAGCCGCACTTCGCGGCGGGGATCGAAGCGGCCGCGAGCACGGCGGGGCAGATCATGCCTCCGGTCATGGGCGCGGGCGCCTTCATACTCGCGACCTGGACGAACATCCCGTACCTCACCGTCGCGGTCGCGGCGATCATCCCGGCGTTCCTCTACTACGTGGCGCTCGTGATGATGATCCAGTTCCGGGCCGCGAAGCGCGGGCTGGATGCGCGCTCCACCGACCTGGAACGGGCGGCCCCGGTCCTCCCTCGGATCCAGCTCCTCTTTCCCGTCGTCGTGATCGTGATCGCCCTCGCCCTCGGGCGCTCGCCGATGCGCGCGGCATTCTGGGGGGTCGCCTCCGCGGTCGGCGTCACCTTCCTCCGCACGGAAACCCGCCTACGCGCCGGCCAGATTCGAGACCTTCTCATCACCGGGGCGGCGAGCACGGTCCAGGTGGCCGCCGCCTGCGCCACCGCCGGGATCGTTGTCGGGATCGCGTCGCTCACGGGGATCGGGCTTCGGATGTCGGATCTCATCGTGACCCTCTCCGGTGGGCAGCTCCCGATCGCGCTCGTGCTTACGGCCTTCGCCTCGATCATCCTCGGGATGGGGTTGCCGACGACTGCAGCGTATGTGGTCCTCGCCGCGCTGGGGGCACCAGCCCTCGTGGACCTCGGAGTTCCCCTCCTTGCCGCACACCTCTTCGTGTTCTACTTCGGTTGCATGTCGAACGTGACGCCCCCGGTGGCGCTCGCCGCCTTCGCGGCGGCCGGGGTCGCCGGAGCCAACGCGATGAGGACCGCGCTCACCGCGGTGATGCTGGCCTCAGCGGGATTCATCGTTCCCTTCATGTTCGTCTACGGGCCGCCCCTGCTGATGCAGGGTTCGGTCGCGGAGATCCTCATCGCGGTCCTCACGGGGACGCTGGGGGTCACGGCGCTTGCGGCGGCGGCGATGGGGTACCTCCGATCCGAGCTCCGGTGGTGGGAGCGCGCCGTCCTGGCGGGTGCGGCGATCGTTCTCCTCGTTCCGGAGCCGATCACGGATCTCTTCGGAGTCGGCCTGATGCTCCTCATTTTTTTCAGAGGCGGGAAGATGAAGCGTGTGGCCCTGATCGCGATCGCGGGACTGACGACACTGGCTCAGGCCGGGTGCGAGGCGGGTGACTCGGACCGCTTCCTCAGCATCGGGACGGGAAACATCGGCGGGATCTATTATCCGATCGGTGGCGCGCTCGCGAGCCGCCTTTCCGCGCGCGATCCGGATCGCCAGTACACGGCCGAGGTCACCGCGGCATCCGTCGAGAACATCAAGCGAATGGAACAGGGGCAGATCGACCTCGCTCTCTCGATGACGACGACGATCATTTCCGCGTACGAGGGAGGAACGGAGCAGTTCCCGCAGCCGGTCCCGAACCTCCGGATCGTCGCCCCACTCTGGCCAAATCCCGTCACCGTGGTCGTGCCGCCGGACTCCGAGATCAGGAGCCTGCACGAGATCCGAGGTGAGCGGGTTTCGGTCGGGGCCGCCGGGAGCGGCGCGGAGGAGTTCGTGCGGGTGCTTCTCGAGGCCTACGGGATCACCTACGACGACATCGAGGAGCGTTACCTCACGATCAACGAGTCAACCGCGGCGATCCGGGACCGGACGATCGCGATCGCGATCGTTCCGGTGGCGTATCCGGCCGCGGGTATCATGGAGATCACGACGACAGGCTCGGCGAAGCTCATTCCCCTGGAGGGGCCGGAGATCGACGCGCTCATCCGCGAGCGTCCTTACCTCTTCGCCACCGTGACGCCGGCCGGCGCGTACCGCGGGGTGGACGCGGACGTGCCCACGATCGCGGAGATGAACTGGCTGGTCGCGCCCGTGGACCTGGATTCCGAAGTCGTGAAGCTCGTCCTGGACATCCTTTACGACGAGCAGGATCGGCTCATTCAGGTGAACGAAATCGTCCGGCAAATCGACTTTGCCGACTTGGACCGCGCCCTGATTCCACTGCACCCCGCCACCATCGAATGGCTGGAGGAACGTGGTCTCCGCCCGCCCGCGCCCTGAACCGGCGCCCTGACCCCGCGCCCTGACACGGAGGGATTCATGCGTCTTCGCCCTGTGGCTACCGCGGTGGCCTTGTTCCTCGCGGGCTCCCTTTTCGCCCCTTCGTTGCTCTTCGGGCTCCAGCAAGGTGCCGCGGGTGCGGCCGATCCCGAGCTCGCGACGACGGTGGACGACGGCTTCACGATCGCGGTGGTCGGAGACGTGATCCTCGCCTATTCCCTCGCCCACGAGATGAGCGATCCGGGCTTCGGGGAGGTGGTCGGGATCCTGCGGAGCGCCGACGTGGCGACCGGGAACCTCGAGGGGAACATCGTGGATGGGCGGGTCCTTCAGACGTCGGCGCCCGGGGGGTTCGGCGGGGAGCCGAGCGCGGCGGATTGGCTCGTGGAGATGGGCTTCGACATCATGGCGCGCCCGAACAATCACTCGACCGATTTCTGGATCGAGGGGGTGAACGAGACGAGTCGGCAGCTCGATCGGGTGGGGATGCAGTACACGGGCGTCGGAAACAGCTACGCGGCGGCGCGGGCCGCGAGGTACTACACGAGCGCCCGGGGCCGGGTCGGGATGGTCGCCACCTTCGCCCGGGATGGGGCCAACCAGATCGATGCCGCGCCCGGCGGCGGCGAGTGGCTCGGTCGCGGCGGGATCAGCGCGCTCCGCGTGGGCCGGTCCTTCATGGTTCCCGAGGACCGGTGGGGGGCGATCCAGACGTTGCGCGACGACTTTCCCAGCGGGACCGGCTTCTACGCGCGCGGCGCGAACTCGGACACCCAGATCTCCCTCATCGGGAATGCCTTCCGGAAGGCGCCACCCGGGACGACCGAGCCCCACTTCTCCTTCCAGATGAACCAGGGAGATTTCGACGACCTGGTCGCGGCTGTCCGTGAGGGAAAGCTCCGCTCCGACTTCGTGTCCTTCGCCATCCATTCTCACCACTTTCATGACACGAGGGGGGGATATCGAGGCGACGGGGTGGCCGAGGCCGAACACCTCGACACGAACTCGAGCATCCCCGACTTCCACATCGAGCTCGCCCACGCGGTGATTGATGCCGGGGCCGACCTCTACCAGGGCACCGGCGTGCACGCGCTGAGGGGAATCGAGATTTACCGGAACCGGCCGATCTTTTACGGTCTCGGGGAATTCATCCGACAGATGGACGTGATCGGGATCGCGGGGCGGGGGGATCCGACCCGCGACCAGTGCGTCGGATGCCCCTTCCCGGTGAAATACGAGAGCGTCATCGCGGTTAGCACCTTCGAGGGAGGGGAGCTCGCCGAGGTGCGTCTCCACCCGGTCGAGTTGGGATACGAGGAGCCGCGATTGGCGAAACGGGGAATCCCCCGACCGGCATCCCCCGAGACGGCGCGGCGCATTCTCGAGCGTCTTCAGGACCTGTCCTCCCCCTTCGGAACGCAGATCGCGATCGAAGGGAATGTGGGTGTGATTCGATCGAGGTCCGCGCCCTAGGGCCGAACCGGGGCGGCGAAGGGCCGGGGGCGGTCACGCTCCCCAGACGGCCGGCAGGCGCCCCAGGAACCAGAACATCGCGAGCGCTCCCAGCGCGTAGCCGAGCGTGGGCTCGAGCTTCGGGATGCGGCCCCGCGCGGTTCCGGGGACGATCCGGTTTACGGCGAGCAGGGCCCCCACGAAGACGAGCTGGCCCGCCTCCACCCCCACGTTGAAGGAGAGAAGGGCCACCGGAAGGTCGTTTCCCCGGAGCCCGATCTCGCCGAGCGCTCCCGCGAACCCCAGTCCGTGCAGGAGCCCGAATCCGAAGGCCACGAGCCAGGGAGCGCGGTGCACCAGATGCCGCTCACCCCGGTGACCGGTCACGATCTCCCGCGCGAGGAGCACGATCGAGAGAGCGATCGCGGCTTCGACCGGGCCGGGCGAGACGGGGACGACGCCGAGGACGGCTGCGGCCAGGGTAAGGGAGTGCGCGACGGTAAACGCGGTGATCGTCGCCGCGAGAGGGCCGACGCCGCGGACGAGGAGGAGGAGGCCGAGGACGAAGAGGAGATGATCGAGACCGAAGACGATGTGCTCCACCCCCAGGGCGAAAAAGTCGGCGGCGAGGCCGGCGCTCGATCCCGCTTCGGCCCGAAGCTCCGCGAACCGGATCGGAATCGTGCCGCCTTTCCCGGGGAAATACGCCGAAGCGTCCGTCCCGTCGCTCCACCGCGCCAGCGCGACGACCCCCGCGAGGTTCCACGGAAGGACGATCGTGTCGTCGAGGGTCAGACCGCGCATGCACTCGAAGGCGAAACCGGCGACGAGGTCGAGGCCATCCTCGTCCGCGTCGATGAGGGTGCAGCCGGCCGGGAGGATCCCCTCGGGGTCGAGGATCGGCGGGACCTGACGATCCACGATGGAGAGGAGGTAGCGGCGTTCTCCCAGTTGGTCGAAAAAGATGCGGGCGACGCCGGTGACGTCCACGTCGTGGGCGGCCGCGGGGGAGGGAAGTGCCGGTGCGCAGATGGCGAGAAGTAAGAAGAGAGTGCGTCGGCTCACGGCGTTCCTTCCTCTCCGCCCACAAAAACGATCGTGTAACGTTCGCGAATCTCCGCGATCCGCTCGGAAAGGCGCGCCTCCTCTTCTTCCGTGATCCAATCGAGCCGGACCATCTCGCGCACGACCTCGAGGGGGCGGGGCACCGCGTCGGTCCTCTCCGTGGTTCGGAGCCAGTGTTGCCCCCGCGCCGAAAGATAGGGCCCTACCCATCGACCGATGTCCGCCGCGAAGGCCGCGTCCGCCGTCGCCCCGTCGAAGATCACCGCGAGATCCTCGCGCGGAACGTCGCGAAGGCCTCCCCCGGTCCTGGGCACGCCGGTCTGGATCTCCGAGAGGGGGACTCCGCGCTCGAGCTGCGTGGCGAGCGACGAGGGAAGGGCGTCCTGCGTGAGCAGGACCAGCTCTTCGACGGTGACCGACGCCGGGTTGGCGTAACGCATCGGATCCGCCTCGAAGTAGGCCTCGAGCTCGGCTTCGCTCGGCTGGATCACGTCCGCGCTCAGGACGTGGAGCATCTTCTGGACGAGGAGATCGTGAATTCGTTCGTCGTCGTCGAGCCCGAGGGCGAGCGCTTCCCGCACGAGGACGCGCTCGTTGATCACGCCCTCCTCGATGTCCGCGCGCTCCGCGGCTGAGAGGGGCGCGCCCCGCAGCGTCTCCACCTGGAGGATCTCCCACTCGACGAGACCGCGGTCCACTTCGACGACGTTTGCGCGCGAGCCGAAGACCCAGGCGATGCCGAAGAGGAGCGCGGCGCCCAGGGCGAAGTGGAGAGTCGGCTCGCGGAGGACGCGGGAAAGCCGGGAGCGCTCGGGCACGCTAAGGGTCCTCGGTCGCGGCCGCGATTCCCTCGTCGAGGAGGTGGCGGCGTTCGGCCTCGGAGTAACCCAGCTCGGAGAGAATAGCGACCGTGTGCTCGCCCGCCAGCGGGGGGCCGGAGCTTCCCCGGGGACGCGCGCCATCGATCCTCAGCGGAATCGAGATATCCTGGTAGTTGCCGGCTTCCGGGTGAGGAGCCGGTGTGACCAGCTCGGCGGCGGCCACCTGGGCGTCGGCGGCGACCTGCGCGATGTCCTGGATCGGCGATGTGGGCACGGAGTGGCGCCTCGTCCTTTCCACGAGGTCCCGCGTGGTGAGCGTGCGGGTATGGCTCGCGATCAGGGGCACGAGCTCTTCGCGGTGCGCCACCCGCGACGGATTCGTTGCGAAACGGGAGTCCCGCGCAACCTCGGGGACGCCGAGCGCCTCGCAGAGCCGCCGGAAGATCGCGTCGTTTCCCGCGGCGATCATGACGGAACCATCGCTCGTCGGAAAGGCCTGATAGGGGACGATCGCATCGAGCCCCGATCCCATCGGACCCGGGACCCGACCGGTCGCGAGGTAACCCATGATGTGGTAAGAGATCCAGCCGACCGCGGTGTCGAGGAGGGCGGTTTCGAGGCGCGCTCCTTTCCCGGTCGCGTCGCGCGTGCGAAGCGCGGCGAGGACCGCGATGGCCGCCCACATTCCGGTCCCATAATCCACGACTGACCCGCCCACCCGCGCCGGCTCTCCTCCCGGATGACCGGTCACCGACATGATCCCGGAATACGCCTGGATGAGCGGATCGTAGCCGGGAAAATCCCGGAGCGGGCCCCGCCCTCCGAAGGCGGTGACGGAGAGGTGGATCACGTCCTCCCGCACCCCCCGGATCGCGTCGTAATCACACCCCAAACGCTCGGGCACGCTGAGCCGCGCGGATTGGAGGAAGACGTCGCATCCCCGCGCGATCCGGTGAAGGACTTCGCGTCCCTCCGGGCGTTTGAGATCGAGCACGATGCTCCGCTTTCCGCGGTTCACCGAGAGGAAAAGAACCCCCGCGCTTCCCCAGAAGGGTGGGCCCCAGGCGCGCCCCAGGTCGCCTCCGGGCGGCTCGACCTTGATGACCTCCGCCCCGAGGTCGCCCAGAATCTGCGCGCAGAAGGGGCCGGCGAGGTTTTGGGTGACGTCGCAGACTCGGATCCCCGCTAGGGGTGCCGTCATGGACGACTGCTCCCAACACTCACACTAACGCGCCACCCTCGCGGCAATGGTGCGGAGGCGCTGAATCCGTGTGGCGGCCTCAACCTGCCGCAGCGTCGCGCCCATGACCAGAAGCGGTTTGGGGACGGCGTTCTCGACGGTGAGGATGGAGTTCAGGAGTCCGGAGAGATGTTCGACCCGCCGCTGCGGCTCCTCTTCGAGCCAGACGAGGCGGAGGGGGTTCTCACCTGCAGCGAAGGCGTGACAGAGGCGGGGTCGATCGAGCAACGCTTCGTCCCCATCGAGCGCTGCGGCAAGGTCCCCGTCGAGGGCGACCGACTGGGGAAGGGCAAGGCGCGCGTAGGCGCCGAAAAGCGAGCGAGTCAGGGTGAGTCCGTCCAGTGCGACTTCGATTCGCGACACCGACCCCCGATCGGAGGCCGACATTGCCGGGTCCACGACGTTCCCCGCGCAGGCCGCCGAAAAGACACTGGCTGCCGCCACCGAACCGTGACGGCGAAGCTCCGCCTCGATCGCCAATTTGAGATCCTCCAGCGGGGCAGGCGAAGGCATCGGGACCTCCCAGGCATCCTCTTCCCGTGAGAGCTCCGGCCAGATCTGAGTGACGAAGTGAGAACCTGGGTCGGAAATCAGCATCGAGGCTGAGACGACGTCCTCGCTCGTCTCGCCGCCGGACATCTCCTCGCGCAGCCGAACCACCCAGGGCCCGGTGAGCGCGTAGCGCGCGATTGTCCCGCGCCCGGAGAATCTCAGCTCCACGTCTACGTGGACTCTGGTGGAGGTGACCCGGTCGTGGCGCTTCCCGAAGATCAAGAAGCGTCGGCGAAAATTTTCACGGACGACCGCATCCTCGAGAGAGAGGCGGTAAACGAAGGAAGCCTCGCCGAGGTTGAGGATCGCCGCTGTCCACACGGCTTGCGGGACGGCTTGGGAAAGCCTCGGAGGAATCGGCAACGAAGGCGCGCCCGGCGCCGGCGGATCGATGCGCGTGAGGATCTCCGTCAGAGGTATCCGGCGAAGCTGGGCCTGCCGATGGCGCTGGGCGAGAATGTCCGCTTCGGAGGTCAGGGCGCGAACATAGCCCTCGTACTCCCGCAAGACCCTCGCGAGGAGGTCGCCACCCACGCCGGTCGTGGGGTCCACGGAGAGGCTCTCGAGAGCCTCCTGGAGCTCGGCACCCACGGCCAGGATGGCCTCCAGGTCTCCGGGCGCGACCGCACGGGCATGACCGGGCCAGTCCTGGAGCATCCTAAGGTAGGCTTGGGCCGCCACGGCCCATTCGATGGGATTCGCGAGCGCCTTCCCCCGGATGACGGCCGGATATCCATAACGCAGCTCGGCCACGCGGCCGAGGAGGGGGAGGCGACGGGCGAGATTCTCCAGAGAAGGGTCCGCAAAGGCCTCGGCGAGGGACCCGTTGTCGAGCGGGGTGGTGCGGTCCGTGAGGAGCGCATCCCTCGCGTCCAGGGACGCACGGGATCGGAAGTCGGCGAGGCACTCCGAGAAAACCCCGAAATCCATCTCGTCCAAAGGAGGAAGGTACCGCTCCCGATGCTCGAGGCAGCGGACGAGTGTGCGATTGTATTCCCGATCGAATCCAGCTTGCATGTAGCTCTGGACGTTTTCCTCCAGTCGGTCCATCCGACGAGACAGGGAGACGACCGCGGCATGAATCTCCGCGAAGTCACTGCGAAGATTGGTGCTGTTCGACGCCACGAGCCGCTCGAGTGTGACGAAACGTCCGTCGAGCGTCGAAAATACTTCGTCGAACCGTGCGTCCACCCCATCGAGACGCGCGTCGACTTCCGTGTGCATCGCGGCGATTCCCTCTCGGAGGCTTCGAAGCTCAACTGCCGCGTTGGGCCCGAATCCACGTCCGGTCCCTCCAAAAAAAGCGGTTACGCTGGCAGCCACACCCAGGACGTTTCCGCCGAGGGCGGCGAGCGCCGCGTCCCGCCCGGCGGACACCAGCGTGGAGGCGAACGAAGACGCCCCCAACTGGAGGTCGGCCGCCGCGCCTCCGATGGTGCGTATCCGTTCCGCGGCGGCCGCGTCGAGCCCGGCGTATGTCGCCGATTCCGCGGCGAGAAAGGAGAAGACGCGCTGGGTGGCCCACCCGAGCGTCGAGCCCGACGGGTCCCCTGTCCTCTGCGCGGAGGGAACCCCGGCCAGTGCGACACCGATCGACGAAGTGAGCGAAGTGAGAAAGCTCTGATACTCCCTCAGGACACCCTGCGGGGACCGGGCGCCGTCCGCGAGTTGCGAGATCGTGGGGTAGTGGGCGAGAAACTCGCGAAGCTCGGGGACGCGGGAGAGTACCTGGGATGCCTCCGTGCCGGGAGAAAATCCGAACACGCCCTCGATCGCGTTCGCGAAAGACCCGGTTCCCGCTGGGTCCGTCCGTTCGGATCCCGCGAGGGTCCACGCTGCTCCGAGTACTTCCTCCGCGTAGCGCTGGAAAGGTCCCATGCTCGCGGTGACGTCACCGGCCGGCGCCACTTCGCCGGGCCGCAAAAAAGAAGAGACGAAGCGCGCGCCCTCCTCGGTGAGCTCCTTTCCAAGGAGGGGCGACGTCAGGGGAAGGAGGGTCTCGAGTGCACAGAGTGTACCCTCGACGGGATCACGATCCGAGCGGCACGATCTGAGCCGGGCGGAGGGCACGGACGGGGACGAGAGCGCCGAGATGAGTGGGGCGGCGGCGGCCAGAGCGCTCTCATCGCCGCTCTCGGCCATCCGATTCAGCGCGGCCACGACAAGAACGGCCGGGTAGTCGCGATTCTGGAGTACGTTTTGCAGGGCCCCCGCCATCCACGCCAGTCGGTCGGCCCCGGAGTCTGGCTCCGTGACCTGTCCCGAGAGTGCGCCGGCGGGACCGAACACTGCCCCCGCAAACAGGGTGGTGAGAAAGGCGCGGCGGCATGTTTGACTCATGGCTCGATGTACGCGGGACGACCCACCTAAGGTTCCCGCGGGTTCGAGGCGGTGTCCGGCAGGAGATGGATCGGTGGGAGCCGGAGGGTGTCGGCGACGCTGATCCGAAGCGAATCCGCCGTCGCGATGCGGTAACCCATGGATTCGACCTCGAGCCGATACGGACCGCCGGGGGGGAGGGCGATCGTGAAGAATCCGTCTCGACCGGAGAGGCCGCGTCCCACGACTTCGCCCTCGCTGTCGAGAGCCAGCAGGAGGGCGCCCATGATCCCTCTGGTCGTGACCGCCTGGATGACCTGGCCGGCCGCCGCACCCGCTTCAGTGGCGGGGTTCTGCCCTTCCATCGAGGAAGGCGAGGCCAGGGCGACGGCCAAAAGGGCCGAGGGAATCGCAAAGCGGGAAGGACGGAGCATGCTCCGGGGGGTTCGGGTCACCTGACCGAGAATGGCGGGGCCCTGGCGGCGCGCGCAAGGCGGGGCGGGGAATCCCGGGTGGGAAATCGCGAAGCCCTCGCGGGCCTGACCATCCGACGAATGCGAAGCCCCGCCGGGCCCAGGAGCACCGGGTCCGGCGGGGCGTGTGCTCGAGGCGGTCTAAGGGGTCACCCCGGCGTGCCGCCTTGTCCACCTCCGGCAGCACCCGTGCCACGTCCACCGCGCCCCGCGGCGAGCATCGCGTCAATCTTCGTCATTTGCTCGGCCGAGAGGAGCCCGCGGACGCGGGTGACCGCCGCGGCATTGTTCTGCTGAATCGGGCCCATGTGCTCTTGGATCTGCCCCATGACCGACGGGTCCGGCGGGCCGCCCCCACCCTGGATCCCCGCCATGAGCTGCTGAAGCGCCGCCTGGTGGGGCTGGTTCTCCGCGGTGAGCTCGTCCCGGACTGTGGTGAGCTGCGTGACTTCCTCGGCGGTGAGTCCCAGCTGAAGGCTGTCCGCGTTGGTGATAATGAGCGCGACGGGGTTCTGCATCATCCCGCCCATTCCTCCGCGGCCTGGACCGCGTCCCTGCGCATCCGCCAGCGACGGGAAGGCCACGAGGGCCAACACGAGCGTCGGCATGATCAAGCGATTCATGGTTCCAGACTCCTGAAGTCTTCGAGGGGTGGCACGGCGTCCTGCCCAAGTGCGACCGTTCCAACCATTGAGACACGCGCGGGACGAAAATCGTTCGCGGGGCTGGCGCGGGGGGCCGCCCTTCACAATTGTCCCGCCACCACGTTTTTTCATTCCGTGCGGAGCCGCAGGGAGCGAGCCCGGCGCGCGGCCAACCTCCATGACCCTCCGGGTGTCATGTTGACGGCCCCGGTTCCCGGAGAGTCCCCCCGGCGGGCCAGACCCGAACCAACGACCGAGGCGAAGGAGATCATGCAACCCAGCGAGCGCGCGATTTCGACGACGGAACCCAGAGCTTCCGCGTCGTCACCGCCCTTCCTTCCCGCACTCCTCCTCCTCTTCGTGGGAAGCGGAGCGGCGGCGCTCATCTACCAGGTCGTCTGGTTCCAGCTTCTGAGCCTGATTATCGGCTCGTCCGCGATCTCTCTCGGCGTGCTCCTCGCGACCTTCATGGGGGGAATGTGCATCGGGAGCATCGCCCTCCCGCGCTTCATTCCGCGCGCGCGGCATCCGCTCATGGTATACGCCGCGCTCGAAGGGGGGATCGCGCTCTTCGGCCTCCTCATTCTCGCCGGACTCCCCTGGATCGGTGGGCTCTACACGGCGATCGGCGGCGGCGGGTGGGTCGGATTCACGACGCGCGCGATCGTCAGCGCGATCTGTCTTCTCCCGCCCACGATCCTCATGGGTGCGACCCTTCCCGCCATTGCGCGGTGGGTCGAGGCGACGCCGAAGGGGGTGTCGTGGCTCGGCTTCTTTTACGCGGGCAACATCGGCGGGGCCGTCTTCGGGTGCCTCCTGGCCGGGTTCTACCTCCTCCGCGTGCACGATATGACGGTCGCGACTCTGGCCGCGGCGGGGCTGAACATCCTCGTCGCCGTCGTGGGTGCCCTGCTTGCGTCCCGCACCGCATACGCGGGAGAGCGAGCCATCGGCGAGGCCGCTCCAGTTGGAATCCCTCCCGGATCCTGGCCCGTTCTCGTGGCGATCGGACTTTCCGGGCTCACCGCGCTCGGCGCCGAAGTGATCTGGACCCGTGTCCTCTCCCTGATGCTGGGCGGAACGGTCTACACCTTTTCCCTCATCCTCGCGGCATTCTTGCTCGGGCTGGGGATCGGGAGTGGAGCGGGATCCTTCCTGGCCCGCACCCTCGAAAATCCCCGGACCGCTCTTGGGTGGTGCCAGCTCCTTCTCGTGGCGGGTTTTGCCTGGGCGGCGTATTCCCTCACGCAGGCGCTCCCCTTCTGGCCCGTGAATCCCTCGCTCGCGAGCGACGCGGTTTTCACCTTCCAGCTCGACTTCGTGCGGGCGCTCTGGACGGTCCTTCCAGGAGCGGTGCTCTGGGGCGCGAGCTTCCCGCTCGCGCTCGCCGCCGTGGCGGGGCGGGACCAGGACCCGGCGCGCCTCGTCGGCGTCGTGTACGCGTCGAACACCTTGGGCGCGATCGTCGGGTCCCTCGTCGCCGCGCTTCTCCTGATCGGGACGATCGGCACCCAGTCGGCCCAGCGCCTCCTCATCGCCGTCGCCGCCCTGAGCGCGCTCCTCCTGCTCGTGCCGCAGCTGATGCAGGGGGGAAAGCTCGTCATTCGCGCGGACGGATGGATTCGCGGCGCGGCGGCGATCGCGCTCGCGATTCTCCTCGGCGCGAGCGTGGCCCCGGTGCCCGGGATTCTCGTCGCATACGGGCGATTCACTCCGGGATGGCTCGGTTACGAGGGCGATATCTTTTACGTGGGGGAGGGGACACACGCCTCTCTCGCGGTGTCCCGCACTACGACGGGAGCCCTGAACTACCACAGCGCGGGGAAGGTTCAGGCCTCGAGCGAGCCGCAGGACATGCGCCTCCAGCGGCTCCTTGGGCACCTGACGACCTTGATTCCGGACGATCCGAGCTCGGTGATGGTGATCGGGCTCGGGGCCGGCGTGACCGCGGGGTCGGTGAGCATCGATCCGGCCGTCCAAAAGGTGACCATCGTGGAGTTGGAACGGCTCGTCCCCGAGGTCGTTTCCACGTACTTCAGCGAACACAATTTCGGTGTCGTGGACAATCCGAAAGTCGAAGTGATCGTGGACGACGCGCGGCACTTCCTCCTCACGACCGACGAGACCTTCGACGCGATCACCTCCGACCCATTCGACCCGTGGGTTAAGGGTGCCGCCACCCTGTATACGGCCGAATTCTTCGATCTCCTGAAGCGGCGGCTCAATCCGGGCGGGGTCGTCACCCTCTTCGTCCAGCTCTACGAGGCGGGACTCGCCGCGGTGAAGAGCGAGATCGCGACGTTCGTGGAGGCCTTCCCGAATGCGACCGTTTGGGCGAATACGCTCCAGGGGCAGGGGTACGACCTGGTGCTGATGGGGCAGGTGGAGCCGACCCGCGTGGACCTCGCCGAGCTCGACGCCCGCCTCCTCCGTCCCGAATACACGCCAGTCCGGAATTCGCTGGTGGAGGTGGGCTACTATCCGGTGGACTATCTCTTTGCGACCTACGCGGGGGACGGGCCGGACCTCACGGAATGGCTTTCCGACGCCGAGGTGACCCGGGACCGGAACCTGCGGCTCCAATACCTCGCCGGGCGGGACCTCAATTTGCGGCAGCAGGACCTGACTTATCGGCAGATCATGTCCTACGCGACCTTCCCGGACGACCTCTTCATCGGAGACCCCGAGCGGATCGCACGCCTCGAACGGCAGGCAATGGGGAAATAAGGACGCCCGAGCTCAGCGGCCTCGACTCGAAGAGGCCCGGCCGGGCGCGGCGCCGCCGGCGTCCGCTTCCGCCTCCGGATCCCTGAGCTCTTCGCCCGGATTCACGAAGGTGTCGGTTTCGACGCGGTACTGCATTTCGTACAGCCGCTGGTACAGCCCGCCGGCCCACCGGAGGGTCGAATGGTCTCCGCGCTCCACGATCCGGCCTCCGTCCAGGACGAGGATCTGGTCCGCGGAGATGATCGTCGAGAGCCGGTGCGCGATGACGAAAGTCGTCCTCCCGCGCCGGAGCGCCCTCAACCCCTCCCGAATGAGCGCCTCGGACTCCGAATCGAGAGAGGAGGTCGCCTCGTCGAGGACGAGGATCCGGGGATCCGCGAGGATCGCGCGGGCGATCGCCACCCGCTGGCGCTGGCCACCCGAGAGCTTGACCCCGCGCTCCCCGACGATCGTGTCGTAGCCCGCTTCGAATCGCTCGATGAATTCGTCCGCATTCGCGATGCGGGCCGCGGTCCGGACCTCATCGTCCGTGGCGCCCGGTTTCGAAAATCCGATGTTCTCCCGGATCGTCCCGTCGAAGAGGAAGTTGTCCTGGAGAACAACGCCGAGCTGCGAACGATAGTCGTCGAGGCGAAGGGTCTGGATGTCCTTTCGGTCCACAAGCACGCGCCCACTCGCTGGATTCCCGAAGGCGAGGACGAGGGAGACGAGGGTGGACTTGCCGGACCCGGAAGGTCCCACGAGAGCCGTCGTTGTTCCCGCCGGCGCATGAAAGGAGACGCCCTTAAGCACGGGGATGCCGGGCTCGTATTCGTACCAGGCCTCTTCGAAGGTCACCTCCCCCCGGAGCTCGGGAACTCGAGACCGGCTCGCGTCGTCGTCCCGTTCCGTCGGGAGCTCGAGAAGCTCGCGGATCCGGTCCAGCCCGGCGAAGGCGTCGGTGATCTGCGTTCCGACCCCCGCCATCTGGACGAGCGGCGCCGCCATGAGCCCCACGAAGAAGATGTACATGACGAGGTCACCGATGGTCATGGATCCGTCCAGGATCGCGCCACCTCCCATCAGCATGATCAGGACGCCGATCGCGCCCACGATCACGGTCGAGGCGGCCTGGACGGCACTCGTTCCCGTGATCGTACCGGCGATGTTCCGGAAGAGGTCGAAGACCCCCTTCGTAAAGATGCGTCCCTCCCGTCTCTCCGCCGTGTAGACCTTGAGCGTCCGGACGCCTCCAAGCGCCTCGCCGAGTCGTCCCGTTACACGCGCCTGGATCTCGTAGCGCCGCCTGAAGATCGGGCGGAGCTTCCGAAACGCGTAAATCATGATTCCGGAGAATCCTGCGAGGAGGGAGATCGCGACGATCGTCATCTGCCAGTTCAGCCAGAAAAGAACCCCAAGGGCCGCCCCGGCCGTGAGGAAGCCTCCAACGAGCTGGATGATCCCCGTCCCGATGAGGTTCCGGATGCCGTCGGCGTCCTCCATCACGCGCGTGATGAGGACGCCGCTTTTCGTCCGATCGAAATAGGATGTCGGCATCCAGAGGATGTGTGCCTGGACCCTGCGGCGCATGTCGGCGATCGCTCGTTGGCCCGCGACACTGACGACCTGACTTAGGCCGAAGGAGGTCAAGGCCTGCACCACCGTGGCCCCACCGACGGCCAGGGCGAGGGGGAGAAGGAGATCGGCGTTCCCATTCACCAGGATGTTGTCGATCAGATAGCCGGACGACAGGGGAAGGACGAACTGGGCAGCCCGGTTCACGATCATGAGGCTGAAGCCGATCGCCAGCGTCGTTCGGTAACGCCAGAGGAGCTCCTTCGCCTCCCTGGTCACGCTGGAGAGCTGGAGCTTTTTCTTCTTTTTTTTCCCCTCCTCGGAGGGGGGGGCGGTCTCGGACATGGCGGGCTCTTACCCCGTGCGGTTCCGTAGGGTACCCCGGCGGATTCGGGGAGGCGGCCGACTCAGCCGTCCGCACCTTACTTCTCGCCGGCTCGGAGCGTATTTTGCACCCGAGCGCCGCACTCCCGGCAGCGAAGTTTCCCGGCTCCCGGCGCGGCTTTCACCGTGACCCTGAGAGACGACCATGCCCAGACTCCCGCGTAACCCGACCTCGCTCGCCGTTCCGTTCTTCGCTTTCCTTCTCCTTTCCGCGTGCCGCCCCGCCGAAGAAGCGCCCCCGGTCGGCGATGAGCCCGGGATCGGGACTGTCACCTTTCCGACCTCCTGCTCCGCGACGGCCCAACCCGTCTTCGAGGACGCTGTGGCGATGTTGCACTCGTTCTGGTTCGAGGAGGCGGAAGCGACCTTTGCCGAGGTCCTGCGGCTCGATCCGAATTGCGCCATGGCCCATTGGGGGACCGCGATGACGATGTGGGGAAACCCGATGACGCGCGCGGCTCCCCCGGACGCGCGCGTGGAAGCGGCGCGGGCGGCGCTCGCGGCCGCCGAGGCTCTTTCCGGCTCGATCACACCGCGTGAACGGGGTTATCTCGATGCCGCCGCGGCCTTGTACGATGGGCACCCCGAGGTTGGTCACATGGACCGCCTCCGCGCGCACGAGGAGGCCATGCGCGTGGTGATGGAAGCGAATCCGGACGATCCGGAAGCCAAGATCTTTTATGGGCGGATCGTGATCGGGAACGCGCCCCCCAACGACCTGACCTTTTCGCGCCAGCTAGCGGCCGCCGAGATCATGGAGCCGCTCTACCAGGAGCGCCCCGACCATCCGGGAATCGCGCACTACCTGATCCACGCCTTCGACGCACCCGCGATCGCGGAAGAGGGGCTCGGCGCGGCCCTCCGTTACGCGGACATCGCGCCGGACGCGCCGCACGCACTCCACATGCCCACCCACATCTTCACCCGGCTCGGGCACTGGGAGGAGTCCATCGAGCTGAACGCACGCTCCGCGGCGGCCGAGCCGGACCCGGACGCGGCCGTGCATCCACTCGACTACATGGTTTACGCGTACCTCCAGCTCGGGCGGGACCAAGAGGCGGGGGCGGTCGTGGCGCGCGCGCGTGACATTCCCGACCGCTTTTATGGGGGCCTCATCGGCTACAACTTCGCGGCGATGCAGGCTCGGTACGCGCTAGAGAGAAATCGGTGGGAGGACGCGGCGGCGGTGCCGATCCCGGTCGGGGCCCTCCCCTATGTCGAAGCCGTCTCTCGCTTTGCGCGCGCCCTCGGGGCCGCGCGGAGCGGGCGCGTCGAGGAGGCGCGCGTGGAGGCGGCCGCGCTCGGCGCGCTCGAGGGTCAGTTGCGCGAGATGAACGACGCCTACTGGGCGACGGTCGTCGGGGCGCAGCGCCTCGCCGCCGAGGCGTGGATCGCGCGCGGGGCAGGGGACGACGCGACGGCCCTTCGTCTCGCGAATGAAGCGGCGGACCTCGAGGGGACGGTGGAAAAACATCCGGTCACGCCGGGACCCCTCCTCCCCGCGGCGGAACTCCTCGGCGACCTCCTCCTCGAGTTGGGTCAGCCACAGGCGGCACTCGAGGCGTACCGGCGGACACTTTCGACGGAACAGAACCGGGCGAGGGCGCTCTTCGGCGCGGCGCGCGCCGCGGAGGCCGCGGGCGACGCGGCAGCGGCCGGAACGTACTACCGCAGCCTCCTGGCTCTGCTCGAGGGGGCGGACGCGGACCGTCCCGACCTCGTGGCGGCGAGGGCCTGGGCGGCGCGTTGAAAAGGCGAATCGTCTCTTTTCCGGGCGGCGTTGCCCCGGCCGGACGCACCCCCGGCCCGGCCACCCGCCGTCGCGCTGGCTGCCTCCTCGCCGCGGCTTGCTTCGGCGCGGCCGGATGTGCGCCCGATTGGACTCCGCTCGAGGGGGCACTCCTCGGAGACCTCGATGGTTTCTCGGGGCTCCCCGGCTCTCCCCGCGCCGGCGCCTCGGACGACTTCTGGGCGCACTGGGGAGATGGGCAGGCCGAGCTTTCCGGATACAGCGTGACGGTGTCGCGTTACGGCGCGCCACGCGAAGGGGTGACTTCGCTCATTTACGTGACGGAGCCGCACGACCGGCGCACCTGGGTCAAAGATGACCGGGCGGAGTCGCCGAACCGGGTCGAGGTGATGAAGCTCATTCGAAGCACGCACTTCCTCACCGGGATCTATCCGTACTCGGTGATGGCTTCGACCTTCGTCCCGGTGGAGGCCTGGGGGGACATTCGGTTCCAGCCGGTCCGCATCAACCTCGACGTGCAGGAGTGGTGCGGAAGCGTCTCGCATCGGATCTGGCCGGGTCCGGGGCGGCTCCGGTCTCTGCGCCTCTCTTACTTCGCCGACGAGGGAGAGAGCCTCATCGAGACGACCCTCCCCGAGGGAACGCTCTTCGAGGACGCCCTCCCGATTCAGCTTCGGGAGCTCGACGGTCCCTTCAGCGGCGGAGGGGACTGGACGGGTTGGATCGTCCCCGAGCTCTGGCGCCTCCGCGCGAACCACGGCCCCACCCAGCCGGTCGAGGCGACGATCTCCCGCAAGAACGGGGAGCGCGAAGGCGTCCCGGTCACCCACTTCCTTCTCGAGGCCGGCGACTATTGGCGGCGATACGACGTGGAGACCGCCTTCCCCCGCCGGATCCTGGGGTGGGAGACGGCGACGGGCGACGCGGCGAGTCTCCTCTCGACGGAGCGGCTCGCGTATTGGTCCCTGAACGCTCCCGGCGACGAACTCTTCCGCGAGAGGCTCGGCCTCAGCGCGACCGACCTCCTTCCACCCGCGAACGACGGGGCCGCCTGCCCGGTGACCGCCACTCCGGACTCCACGCGTTGATCCCCCGCGGTTCATGAGCTCCGTTCGCCGGTGACGGTGAAGAGGCTCCTCCTCGCCGTGCTCGTCGCCGCGGCGGTCGCGGGTTTCTTCGTCTTCGATCTGGCGGAGCTCTTTTCCCTCGAATCCCTGAAGGCCCGGCAGGCCGAGCTCGACGGGTTTTACCGCGAGAACCCCTGGACCACCATTGGAGGCTATTTCGCCGCGTACGTGATCATGGCCGGGCTCTCCCTTCCCGGAGCTGCGATCATGACGCTCGCCGGGGGCGCGATCCTCGGGTTCGTCACCGGGACGATCGTCGTTTCCTTCGCGTCCACGATCGGAGCCACCCTCGCCTTCCTGGTCGGACGGTTCTTGTTCCGCGACGCCGTGCAGAACCGCTTCGGGAGCCAACTCAGGGCAGCGAACGAGGGGGTGGAGAGGGACGGGGCGTTCTACCTCTTCATGCTCCGCCTCGTCCCCGTCTTTCCCTTCTTCGCGATCAATCTCCTGATGGCGCTGACCCCGATGAAGGCCGTGACCTTCTACCTGGTGAGCCAGATCGGGATGCTCGCGGGGTCGATGGTCTATGTGAACGCGGGGACGCGGATCGCGCAGATCGAGTCGCTCGGGGGGATCCTCTCTCCGGGCCTCCTCGGGGCCTTCGCCCTCCTGGGCGTCTTCCCCCTGGTCGCACGCTGGACCGCACGCGGGCTCGAGAGCGGGCGCGCGCTCCGCGGCTGGATGAAGCCGAAGCGCTTCGACCGGAATCTGATCGTGGTCGGGGCGGGGGCGGCGGGGCTGGTCACCGCGTACATCGCGGCGGCGGTGAAGGCGAAGGTCACGCTCATCGAACGGGAGAAGATGGGCGGCGACTGCCTGAACACGGGGTGCGTTCCCTCGAAGACGCTGATCCGCTCGGCCCGCTTCGCTCACGATGTGAAGCGCCATCGGGCGCTGGGATTCGCGGACGCGAACGAACGCCACGACTTCCCGGAGCTGATGGCACGCGTGCGAAGAGTCATCGCCCGGATCGAGCCGCACGATTCGGTCGAACGCTACGAGGGTCTGGGCGTCGAGGTGATCCAGGGGGAAGCCCGCGTGACGGGCCCCTGGTCCGTCGAAGTGAAGGGGGAGACACTCACGACCCGTCACATCGTGATCGCAACCGGTGCGGGGCCATTCGTGCCGGCGATCCCGGGGCTGGACGAGGTCGGGTACTTCACCTCGGAGACGATCTGGACGCTCACCGAACACCCCGGGCGGCTTCTCGTCCTGGGGTGCGGCCCCGTGGGATGCGAGCTCGCCCAGAGCTTTCAGCGGCTCGGGGTGCCGGTCACGCAGCTCGAGGTCCTTCCGCGGATCCTCGTGACTGAAGACGAAGACGCCTCCGCCCTCGTGGAGGGGCGCATGCGCGAAGAGGGGGTGGACCTCCACACCGGGCACCGTGTGGTTCGCTTTGCCCACGAGGGGGGAGAGAAGGTGGCCTATGCCGAACACGAGGGCGGGACCGCCCGATTCGCCTTCGACCACCTCCTCGTCGCCGTCGGGCGCAAGGCGCGAGTGGAGGGATTCGGGCTCGAAGAAGTCGGTGTCACGCTCAAGGACGGCCGGATCGAGACGGATGAGATGCTCCGGACCCGGGTGCCGACGATCTTCGCCTGCGGCGACTGTGTCGGGCCGTACCAGTTCACGCACGCGGCGTCGCACCAGGCGTGGCACGCGGCGGTGAATTCCCTCTTTTCGAACCCGTTCAAGCGGTTTCGAGTGGACTACTCGGTCCTCCCCCTCGTCACCTTCACGGATCCCGAGGTCGCACGCGTGGGACTCAACGAGCGGCAAGCGGCGAAGCGGGGGGTCGAAGTGCAGGTCACCCGCTACGACCTGGCCGGGCTCGACCGCGCGATCGCGGACGAGGAGGCCGTCGGGTTCGTGAAGATTCTCACCCGGCCGGGGAAGGATCGAATCCTGGGGGCGACGGTCGTGGGAGAGCGGGCGGGCGAGCTGGTCGCCGAGCTCGCCCTCGCCATGAAGCACGGCATCGGGCTGAATAAGATCCTCGGGACCGTGCACGCGTATCCGACCCTCGCGGAGGCCAACAAAATGGCCGCGGGGGTCTGGAAGCGGACCCACGCGCCCGAGCGTGTCCTTCGGCTGGTGGAACGTTATCATGTCTGGCGCCGGAGGTGACCGCCCTTCGGGCCAGGCGGCCCAGCTCCCCCACCTCTTTTAGGACCCGAGCCCACTTCGTGAGATGCGTCCCATGAAAAGGATCGCCGCCGCCTTAAGTCTGGTCGCCGCCGCTCTCGCGTCCCACGGGGCGTCGCCCACGCCGCTCGCCGCCCAGCAGGCGCAATTCCAGCCGCACCCGGCCACGCAGGATCCGGACGTCCTCGTGACGCTCGAAACACTCGCCAGGTGGGAGGAGGAGTTGTCGAATTGGGGGCGGTGGGGACCGGACGACCAGCGCGGGACCTTCAACCTCATCACGCCGGAAAAGACGCGGGACGCGGCGGGGCTCGTCCGTGAGGGGATCACGGTCACCCTCCAGCACTTCGTCACGACCGAAGAGGCGATGGACTCGCAGGCCTTCGGGGAGACGCGTTATTGGATGAGCCGCCTGAACGCGCAGGGAGAGCCGACCTTCGCGCTCGACGAGATCCAGTTCTCGCTCCACGACGGGATGCTGTCCCACATGGACGCGCTCTGCCACTACCGGAAGGAGATGGACGGGGAGTTCGTGATCTTCAACGGCTACCCGCAGAATCTCACCACGAAAGGGTGCCACGACCTCTCGATAGACAAGATGGGACCGGGGTACGTGACCCGCGCCATCCTGGTGGACATCCCGCTCCTGCGGGGGGTGGACTGGCTCGAGCCGACGACGCCCATCTTCGTGGAAGACCTGGAAGCCTGGGAGGAGTTCGCCGGCGTGCGGGTCGGGCCCGGGGACGCGCTCCTGGTTCGGACCGGCCGGTGGGCGCTCCGCGAGGCCGAAGGGCCCTGGGCCTACGGGCAGGGCGGGGCCGGGCTCCATGCCTCGGTCCTTCCCTGGCTCCAGGAGCGGGGCGTCGCCCTCCTCGTCGGGGACGCGGTGAACGACGTGCAGCCCTCGGGCGTCCAGGGGATCAACCGCCCGATCCATCAGCTCACCCAGGTGAACCTGGGGCTCCCGATCGTGGATAACGGGTACTTGGAGGATGCCGCCGAGGTCGCGGCGAACCTCCAGCGGTGGGAGTTCATGATCTCCTGGCAGATCAGCAAGATCGTGGGAGGGACGGCGGCTCCCTTCAACGCACTGGCGACCTTCTGACAGGACCGGGCGGCGCCACCGCCCTCCCCATCATCTCGAACCAGAGCAGAAGAGGCATCATGACGACGATTTCGATCCGGTCCCCGTGGGTGGTGGCGCTTCCCATCCTCGTACTGGCGACCGCGCCACTGGCGGCGGCGCCCCTCGCGGCACAGGCGCCTCCCGGCTCGGAGCACGTCGGGTCCGCCTTCACCTTCGAGGAGATCCGTCCAGGGATCTGGTTCGCGGTCGGCACGGGGAGCCTCACGGTCTTCTCGAACGCGACGGTCATCGTCAACGAAGAAGACGTGCTCGTCGTGGACACGCACGTCTCGCCGGCGGCCGCTTTTGCGCTCCGCGAAGAGCTCGAGGCGATCACCGACAAGCCGATCCGGTACGTGGTGAGCACGCACTATCACTTCGACCACGCGCACGGGAACCAGATCTACGTCGGGAGCGCGGAGATCATCGGGCATGAATACACGCGGTGGGCGCTCGAGAACGGGCTCTCCCTGACCGGCCCGACCTTCGCCAGGTTCCTCGCGCCGATCCCCGAACGGGTCGAGCAGCTTCGCGCCCAGGTCGCCGCGGCCGAAACGCCGGAGGCGCGGGAGACCGCAGAGGGGCGCCTCCTGATCCAGGAGAACTTCCTGGAAGCCACGAACGCGGTGGTTCCCACTCCCCCCACGATCACGCTCCGGGACCGCATGACCCTCGTCCGGGGAGGCAGGGAGATCCAGATCATCCATCTCGGGCGGGGGCATACGGCGGGCGATGTCGTGGTCTACCTTCCCGAGGAGCGCCTCCTCATGACGGGCGATCTCTTTTACGGAGGAATCCCGTACATGGGCACGGCCTACCTCTCCGACTGGGCGGACACCCTCGAGCGAATGAAAGAGCTGGACTTCGAGATGGTCCTCCCCGGACATGGCGGGGTGGTGACCGACCGTCAGCAGATTGACCGCCTGCAGGCCTACATGCGCGACCTCTGGGCCCAGATTCAGGAGATGCATGCCGCGGGCGTTCCGGCCGAGGAAGCCGCGGCCCGCATTGACCTGCGCGCGCATGGCGACAACTTTGCGGCCGCTAGGCGCCTCGGGGCGGACGTGGACGCCGTGGTACGCGGGTACGAGCTTCTGAATGAGGCGCGTTGAGCCATCGGATCCGCGCCCGCTCCCACCGTGTAGATGTAAGAGGCGCCCCGATCCGCGCCCCTCGTGGATACTCCGCAGGAGAAACCGTGAATCGTACGATCCTCGTGACCGCGCTCGCTCTGATCGGCTTCGCTCAACCGGCTCACTCGCAGGCGGGAGCCCTCAATGGCGAATGGCGCCACTGGGGCGGTGATCCCGGCGCGACCCGGTTCTCTCCCCTCGCCGCTCTCACCGAAGAGAACGTGGGCGAGCTCGAAGTCGCCTTCCGTTGGACGGCGCGCAACTTCGGCCCGAACCCCGAAACGAACTTCCGTGCCACTCCTCTGATGGTGAACGGGGTGCTCTACACGACGGCGGGTTCGCGCCGCTCCGTCGCCGCGATCGACGCCGCAACCGGGGAAACGCTGTGGACCTGGCGAAACTCCGAAGAGAGGGAAGGGCCGCGCCAGAACTCGGGGCGGGGTGTCGCCTACGCCGAGAACGCGGCCGGGGAAGGGCGGATCTACGTTATCACGCCGGGCTTCCAGCTCTTTCTGCTCGATGCCCGGACGGGGTGGGAGATCGAGAGCTTCGGGGAGGGTGGGCGCGTGGACCTTCGCGCCACCCTCGAGGCCGAATGGGGAAGCCCGATCGACCGCGAAGACGCGGATGTCGGCTCGAGCTCGCCCCCCGTGGTGGCCGGCGGGGTCGTGGTCGTCGGCGCGGCGCACGTCGCTTCGCTCCGCCCCAATTCGAGGGCGAACATCCCCGGGTACATCCAGGCCTTCGACGCCGAAACGGGGGCTCTGAAGTGGGTCTTCCACACGATTCCCAGGCCGGGCGAGCTCGGCTACGAAACGTGGGAAGAGGGCTCCGCGGATTACACGGGAAACGCCGGTGCCTGGCCTACCTTCACCGTGGACGAGGAGTTCGGGTTGGTCTATCTCCCGACCGAAGCGGCCACGAGCGACTATTACGGAGGCCACCGCCTCGGGGACAATCTCTTTTCCTCGACGCTCCTGGCGCTGAATCTCCAGACGGGGGAGCGGGAGTGGCATCACCAGATCCTCCGCCACGATGTCTGGGACTGGGACAACCCCACGGCCCCGATCCTGATCGACATCGAGGTGGACGGTGAGACGGTGCCCGCCGTCGTGCAGGTGACCAAACAGAGCTTCGCCTATGTCTTCAATCGAGCGACCGGCGAACCGGTTTGGCCCTTCGTGGAGTTTCCGGTTCCCCCGTCGGACGTCCCGGGCGAGCGTATGGCGGAAAGCCAGCTCATTCCGACCCGGCCCCCGGCGTTCGACCGCCAGGGGTTCGGGCCCGACGACATCGTGGACTTCACCCCCGAGATCAGAGCCCTCGCGGAGGCGGCACTCGAGAACGTCCGCTTCGGCGGGCTCTTCGCGGGAGCGTCGCTCGTCAACGCTCCGGACGGGTCGACCGGGACGATCACCCTTCCGGGGACCACCGGGGGCGCGAACTGGGAGGGCGCGGTCGCGGATCCGGAGACGGGGATGCTCTTCGTCGCCTCGCAGACGGCGCCAGCGGTCCTCGCCCTGGCGGAGACCCCGCCGGATGCGGAAATCGACTATGTAGTCGGGCGCTTCGGCTCGCCGACGGTCCAGGGCATTCCCATCGTGAAGCCACCGTGGGGGCGGATCAGCGCCATCGACCTGAACGAGGGCGAGCTTCTTTGGCAGGTGGCGAACGCGGACACTCCCGCGCGAATCCGAGACAATCCGCTTCTCGCCGGAATCGAGGTCCCGCGCACCGGATGGGCGACCCGCGCCGGGCTCCTGGTGACTCGAAACGTCCTCTTCGCCGGGGAAGGGGCGGGCGGAACGCCGACCTTCCGGGCGCACGACAAGATGACGGGGGAGATCCTCTGGGAGGCCGAGCTTCCGGCATCGCAGACAGGGATGCCCATGGCGTACGAGCTGGACGGCCGGCCCTACGTCGTGGTACCGGTCGCCGGACCGGGCGCGCCGGCCGAGTTCGTGGTCTTCACCCTTCCCTGAGGACGCACTTCGGTTCTCAGGCCTGGCCGCGCGCGCGCGGCCAGGCCCACCGTACCCCGCGCATCCCGCACGGGGCGTCCGCTCAGAAACTCGCGAGCGAGGCGAAATTCCCACACGCGATCGGCGTCCCGTCCGACCGGTGCATCATGAGGTAGTAGGTCCCGTCGAGCGGAAGCTGGCTCGCGGGGAAGGTCGTGAGCGACACCCCGTCTCCCCCTTCGGCCCCCGTCATCGTCGTGAGCGTGACGACCGGCGCGCCACGTGCGTCGCAAGTCCCCTGGTGGATCATGAAGAGGTAGTCGCCGGGCCCGAGGCGCGAATCCGCGTGAATTTCGGCCCGAAGATCGGTTCCGGTACGGGAGAGGGTGAGCGTCCCCTCGGAGAGGAATTCGCCGATCGGAGTCATTTGGACTTGGACCGAGCCGGACCCGGTCGGAGCCGCCGTTTCAGCGGGCATGTCCATGCCGGACATGGCTTCACCCCCGGGCGTCTCCTCCGAAGGAGCGTCTCCGCCCCCGCACCCTGCGAGGGCGATCAAAGCGAGCAACGTGGTCCCGGCGAACCGGGAAGCGCGTTCTGTCTTCACAAGTGTCTCCAAGAATGAAGTGACGGCTTTGCCCGGGCGCTCTCGCCGCGGGCGGGCTCAATTCGGCAACGCGAACGAAACCAACTCGGGGACCCTCTGTCCACCGACCGTGATCGCGATGTGCTGGCGGCCGTCTATGATGTAGGTCATGGGAGTACCGATGGCGGTGCCCGGAAGATCCACGGACGCGAGCTCCGCACCGGTTGCCTTGTCGTACGCAACCAGGCGCGGCCCGTCCTCCGTTCCCCCCCGGGTGAGCGGGTAGATCAGAAGGGTCCGGGTCAGAAGGGGCCCGGCCAGGCCGACGTCCCCTCCCAGGGGCGGGAGGTCCAGCCCCGCCAGAAGCGGGTTATCGCGAATCCGATTCCCGTCCCCGGTTGGAATCATCCAAAGGTGTTCTCCGGTGTTCAGATCGATGGCGGTCATGCGCGAATAGGGCGGCTTCCAGACCGGGAGTCCCTGTGGCATGCGGATCCCGGGGGCCGAAGACTGGATGTACCGTAGGGTGGAGGCCTCCCCCGGCTCCGGCTCCCGGAAGCGGGTGATCGCATGGACGTTTCGGGAGGGGACGTAGAGGATTCCCGTTTCCGGATCCACTGCGGCGCCCCCCCAGTTCGCGCCCCCCGTCGTTCCCGGCCGGATCACCGTCCCCTCGAGGGAGGGGGGTGTGTAGAGGGAGCCCAGACGGAACCCCTGAACCGCCTCCACGGCCATCGCGCGCACCTCGGGCGTGAAGTCCACGAGGTCATCCATCGAGGTGCCCTGGTATTCGAAGGGAGCGGGACGGGTCGGGAAAGGCTGCGTCGGGGAAGGGACCTCCCCTTCCAGATTCGAATCGGTCGGGACGGGGCGTTCCACGATCGGCCAGACCGGCTCGCCGGTCTCCCGGTCGAAGACGAAGACGAAACCTTGTTTCGTGATCTGCGCGACCGCCCGGATCGGGCGCCCGTCCACGACGATGTCCACGAGGTTGGGTGCCGCGGGTGGATCGTAGTCCCAGAGGCCGTGGTGGACGAGTTGGTAGTGCCAGACCCGCTCCCCGGTCTCCACATCCAGGGCGACGAGGCTCTCGGCGAAGAGGTTGTCGCCGGGGCGGTGGCCCCCGTAGAAGTCCGGGGCGGCGGTGTTCACGGGGAGGTAGACGAGGCCGAGCTCCTCGTCCACGCTCATCATGGACCAGACTCCGACCTTCCCCGTCACCTCCCAGGCGTCGCTTTCCCAGCTGTCGTGCCCGAACTCGCCGGGCCGGGGAATGGTGCGAAAGGTCCAGAGCGTTTCCCCGGTGCGCACGTCGAAGCCCCGCATCCAGCCGGGAGGCGCCTCCCTCGTGACGTTCATCGAGGAGATGGACTGCGGCGAGATGACCGTGTTTCCGACCACGACCGGAGGGGACTGAACTGAATAAAGCATCTGGTTCTGCCAGTCCCGGGCGGCGCGGGCGGCGCGCGGGATATCCCGCATGAGGTCCACCCGGCCCCCTTCGCCGAAGTCGGGGCAGGGGCGCCCCGTCGCCGCGTCCACGCAGATCAGATACCCGTTTCCCGTCCCCCAGAATACACGGGCCTCCGTCCCATCGCTCCAATAAGCCACGCCCCGCTGGTTCCAGCTCAGCGTCATGGTGGTCGTCCCTTCCTCGTAACTCTTCGGATTGTAGGCCCAGATCGTCTCGCCCGTTCGGGCGTCCACCGCCACGCCGATGGAGGTCGGGGTGTTCAGGTAGAGGACGCTGTCCACCATGAGCGGGGTGGCCTTGAGGTTCCCGATGTTCGGAGGATTTCCGCCGCGCCAACGGTCGGGGTCCAGCTCGTTCAATGCGGCGAAGATCTGGTCGGAGGGGGCCCGCCATTCACTCCCGCCGGGAAGAGTCATGCTCAGGAAGCCGTCCACGGAGGTCCATCGCCAGGCGATCTCGAGATCGGTGAAGTTCCCGGCGTGGATCTGATCGGCGGGGGAGTACTTCGTGCTCCAGAGGTCCCCGCCGTAGCTCCTCCACTCGCCGGCCTCGGGCGTGCCGGCTTGTCCCGCGAGGGGTGAAGCGGCCGCGAAGAAAAGAACGGAGACGCCCGCCGTCGCGCGCATCGAAATCGTGGTTCCCCGCCGCCGTCCGCACTTCGTCACGCTTCTCCTCCCGAGCTCAGTACGTCTTTTTTTTCAGCTTCTCGATTCGGAACTTCGCGGTGTCCGCGATCGCCATCACGGCCATGACCCCCGCCTGGATCGGGTCGCTCACGACGAGGTCCGCCGCCTCCGGCACCGAACCCGCCATGTTGAGCGAGATCACGAGGAGCCCCTTCTCCCGGACGGCGCGGACGGCCTTCTCGATCTCGCCGCCCATGATGGCCCCCGCGAGGACGAGGGCGCGGGCCCGTGGAAGGCGTGCCACCGCATGGACCGCCTCGGCCAGCGCCGCCTCTCCCACGAGCGGGATCGTATCCACCGAGATCCGCTCACCCCGCAGGTTGTGCCGGTCGGCCTCGGAGACCGCGCCGACTGCGACTTGCCCGACCTGGGCACCCCCGCCGATGATGATGACGCGCTTCCCGAAGATGCGCTCCATGGGGCGCTCTTCGGACGCGCTGACCACCACGGGGAGCGCCTCGAGCTCGGCCACGATCTCCCCGAGCGCCTCGACCCCTCCGATCTCGAAGTAAATCGTTTCCACGGGCTTTTTGCTGTCGAGGATGACGACCCAGGTGATGTCTCCGCCTAGGCGGGCGATGACGCCGGTCAACTGGTGGAGCACGCCGGTCCCCGGTCTTGTCTCCACCACGAGGCCGAGGGGCGCGTTTTCTTCCGTCGAACTCTCCATAAAAATCCTGGTCATCTCCTCACGTGCTTCCGAAGGGTCCTCGGGCCGACCTCGGCCCCGTACACACTTCCTTCCGCATCCACCGCCACTCCTTCCGCGCCACTCGTCACCCCGCCGTCGGGATTCGGCTCGGGATCCTGGATGAAGGCGGTCACCCAGCCGTCCCGTGCGCTTCCGATGTAAATCCCGCGCCGCCAGCCTGGATTCCGCGTGGAGTTGGAGTCCGAATCGGCGACATAGATCGTGTCGTCCGCATCTATGTAGATTCCGCTCGGGCTCCCGAACTGTGTCCAGGTGGCGAGGTGGTTCCCCTCCTGGTCGAAGATCTGGATCCGCTTGTTTCCGCGATCTCCGACGAAGAGCCGGCCCTGCGAGTCCAGGGCGAGGGCGTGGGGATCCCGAAATTCTCCGATCCCACTTCCGGTCGTCCCGAATTCCATGAGGAAACGCCCATCCGGAGAGAACTTCACGATCCTGTTGTTTCCGTCGTTGTCGTGCCCGTCGGCCACGAAGATATTCCCGTCCGGGGCCACGAGCACGTCCGAAGGGCGGGTGAAATGGCTCGGCCCGTCGCCCTCGACTCCCCACTCTCCGAGTGTCATCAGGAGCTCCCCGTCGGCGGTGAACTTCCGGACGACGTGCCCCACGCCCTCGCGCCGTGCCCCGAGCCAGGCGGTATCCACGACCCAGACGTTCCCGTCACGGTCCACGTGCATCCCATGCGGGACCGCGAGGAGGCCCGCACCGAAGCTCTGGAGGAGCCGCCCTTCCAGGTCGAACCGGAAGATCATGTCCACCTCTTCACGCCCGACGCATCCGTTCGCGCCGCACCGGTCCATCGCCCAGATCGTCCGTCCGTCCGGGCCCGTGTACACGGCGCTCATCGCCCCCCAACTCCGCCCCTCCGGAAGCTCGCCGAAGGTCGAGTCGGCGACGGCGTAAGGATTCGGGATGATGATCTGGGCATCCGTGGGGATCGCGGGAAGGGCGAAGAGCGTCGCCGCCGAGGCGAGTGCCAGGCGTGGGAGGCGGACCATGGGGTCGGGCTCCGTTGAAGGGGAAGCCGCAAGAAGGGCCAGAAGGTGTGAAGGCAGGCGCGCGGCCGGCCTCCCCCTCCCCGCGAAGTGCTCTCAGGAGGGTAGGACCGCCGGGGTGGGGCGGCAAGCGTCTGGCTGGGGGAGGCCGACGCCACCGGGGCGGGCACCGGATCGCACCGGGGATGGCTCCACCCGCAGATCCCCTTCCACCGGTGCGGTGCGTGCGCTATTCCTTTTGGTGCGGCGACGTTCGGGACTTCCCCTTCTCTCCCGGGAATCCCCCTCACCTCGCCGGTTTTCATGCCACCCTTTCCCCCTCGAACCCCGTGTTCACCGTACCGACCGTGCTCCGCCGGAGTGCCATTCACGGCGTGGGCGCGTTTGCGGTGGAGTTTATCCCCGCGCGCACCATGATCTGGGATTTCACTCCCGAGGTGGATTGGACCCTCACCGCCGAAGAGCTCGCTTCTTTCCCCCAACCCTTCCAGGCCAGGCTCCGGCATTACACTTACCTGGACGAGACGGGGGTCTACGTGCTCTGCGGAGACCATGCTCGTTTCATGAATCATGCGGACCTTCCCAATTGCGACGACCGCGGGTCGTACACGGTCACGAACCGGGATATCGGGCCGGGTGAGGAGCTGACCTGCGACTACCGCACCTTCGACTTGGAGGTCGACGGGAGCGAGCTTCGGGCCGCCGCGACCGGCGCCATCGCCGCCGGGGCGCCGGCAGACCAGCCCAGGGCGGCCGCGCATCGGTGATTCGAGCCCGGGGGCGGGCGCGCGGTCCCTCGATTCTTGACCAGTGAAGAGCGGGCCTCCTAAGTTGGCCGCTTCACCGCTGGGGGCCGGCGAGTCGCCCCCGCACGCGGAATTCCCCGAGGAAAGCCTGGCTGGCGGAGGGAGGGGTCCCCGGATGACGGGTTGCCGCAGGGTGGCCGCGCTGGGCGCGGTCGTGGTCGCCGGTTTCTGGGCTGCGGGAACCGCCGCTCAGGAAATTCATCGCATCGCCGTCGAGAGTCCGACGATGACGGCCTTCGAGACGATGCCGAGGGACTACAGCCCCGACGGGCGGAACCTCTCTCCGCCCTTGACCTGGTCGAATCTTCCTGAAGGGACCCGCCAGATCGTCGTGATCTGCGAAGACCACGGCGCCGGAAATCCGCCCCCCTGGGTGCACTGGCTCATCTACAACATTCCGGGGACCGCGACCGGACTTCCGGAAGGGCTTCCGATCGACCGCCGGACCCCGATGCCCGCGGAGCTCGCGGGGGCCGTCCATGGGGACAACGGGTGGGGTCTCCCGATGTACCGCGGCCCCGCGCCCCCCCTCGGAAACATCAATCACTATCGCTTCGTCGTAATCGCGCTGGATCAGGAGCTGAACCTCCCTCCCGAACTGAACCGGGCCCAGGTGCTGGAGGCGATCGAAGGGCATGTGATCGGAGAGGGGGAGATGGTCCCGATCTACCAGCGACAGCCGATGGATTCTCCCGCAAGCCAACTCTGACGACCGGACCGGGATCTCGTCGCCGCCCCTATTGACGGCCCGAGACCGATCCGGGAGGAGCGGAACGATGTCGGACGAGCAACCCCGCAAAATTTCTCGACGGGAGATGCTGAAGAGCGCTGGCCTCGCCGGCGCCGCTGTAGCGTTCCCCGGGACACTTGCCGGGACCACACCCGAAAAGACCGCCCTTCCAGTGCTGGGGGAGGGGACCGCGAGGGGCGCGAGATCCGCCGCCGCCCCGCCGAGGGCGCTTCAGACCCTCACGGTCGCCGAGTTCGAGATTCTGACCGCCATTGTCGCGCGCATCATCCCGGCCGATGAGTTGGGCCCGGGCGCCCGCGAAGCGGGGGCGATGTATTACATCGACCGGGAGCTCGGAGGCGCTCTCTCCGGGCAGAAGGAGGCTTATCAGATCGGCCTCGCCGCCCTGGACCGTTACAGCCGCTATTCGCGGGGCCGTCCCTTCGTGGAGCTTTCGGAAACGGAGCAGGACTCCGTCCTGATCGACTGCCAGGGCGGGTCCGCCACGAACACCGGCGCCGGCTTTGCGGGAAGCTCCGGCCAGTTCTTCAACATGATCCGGTCGCACACGCTCCAGGGGACCTTCTCCGATCCCTATTACGGGGGAAACCAGGACTTCATCGGGTGGGACCTCCTCCGTTATCCGGGCGTCCGTACGGGAGTGAGCGCGACGGACCAGGCGCGCATGGAAGCCCAGGAGCTTCCCCCGAACCACCGCTCCGCTTACGAGCGCTGAACTCGACTGAACCGCCGCCGGGGAGCGACCGTCCCCGAAGGAAAAAAAATGGCTAGAAGACTTCAAGAGACGGACGTGGTCATCGTCGGATTGGGGGCTGTGGGCGGTCTCGCGACCCTCCCCCTCGTCGAGGCGGGGCTCCAGGTCGTGGGGCTGGAGGCCGGGACCTGGCTTTCGAGGCACGACTTCGTCCCCGATGAAATCCGGAACAATACGCGCGATTGGCCCATGCTCGTGCAGAAGGCCTATCTGGAGCGCCCGACTTCCCGCGCCACCGCGGCGCAGAACGCGAATCGCGTGGGCGGGCACCCCATGATGAACGCGGTCGGGGGCACCACCTGGCATTATTGGGCCCAGGCCTGGCGGCTGAATCCTTGGGACTTCCGCGTCGTGAGCGAGACGACGCGGCGGTACGGCGCGTCCCGGATCCCGGCGGGCTCGACGGTGGAGGACTGGCCTTTCGGCTACGAAGAGCTCGAGCCCTATTACGACCGCGTCGAGCGGGAGACGGGCGTTTCCGGGCAGGCCGGGAACGTACAGGGGACGATCGATCCGCGCGGCAATCCCTTCGAGGGGCCGCGCCGGCGGGAGTTTCCGATGCCGCCGCTGCGCGGGACCGCGTTCCTCGAGCACATGGCGGAGAGCGCCCGCTCCCTCGGCTGGAAACCCTTCCCGGGCCCGGCCTCGATCAACTCCGAGGCGTACGACGGCCGGCCGGGGTGCGTTTATCACGGCTTCTGCAACATGGGCGGCTGTCACGTGGACGCGAAGAGCGGCCCCCACGTCACCACCATTCCGAAGGCGCTCGCCACCGGGCGTCTCACCGTCGTGACCCGGGCGCACGCGACGACGATCGAGGTGGACGGGGAAGGGCGGGTCGCCGGCGTGAACTACCTGATCGGCTCGAACGAATACTTCCAGCCGGCCCGGGCGGTTCTCATCGCGGGGTACACGTACGAAAACAGCCGCATCCTTCTGACATCGACCTCACCGGCCTACCCGATCGGCCTCTCGAACAACCACGGGCAGGTCGGACGCCACTACTTCAGCCACCACCAGGCGGGCGGCGTGGGGGCGCTATTCCCCTTCGACCTGAAGTCATGGTATGGCCTCCCCGCACAGGGCGTCGCGGTGGACGACTTCGCGGACGACAACTTCGACCACTCCGATCTGAACTTCATCGGGGGCGGAAACCTCTGGGTGATGTCGGACCGCCGCCCCATCTCCGCCGCGGGGGTGGGGAGTTACGGGCGGATTTCCCGGAATTGGGGCTCGGAGTGGAAGGCATTCATTCGTGACAACGCCGATCGGACGAGCAGCTCGTACATCCAGAAAACTACGCTCCCGTACGAGACCAACTTCCTCGACCTCGACCCGGCGGCCACGGACTCCCTGGGGATGCCCGTCATTCGGATCACCGGGCAGTTCAAGGAAAACGAGGTCGCGATCGCGAACTACGTGATGGACCGGATGGAGGAGTGGTACGGGGAGGCGGGGGCGATCGAGGTCACGCGAGGGGGGGCGGGGATGGGTGCGATGGGCCCCTCGACGCACGCCTATGGCGGGACCCGGATGGGGGACAATCCCGAAACGAACGTCGTGGATCGGTGGGGCTTTTCGCACGAGGCGCCGAACCTCGGTGTCCTCGGAGCCTCCGTCATGGGGACGAGCGGTGCCCGAAACCCCACGCTCACGGCCCAGGCGCTGGCATGGCGCACCGCGCAACACCTCGCGGAGAGCTGGAGCTCGATCGTAGGGTAGGCGACGCTGGCCCACCGCGGCGGCCGGCGCCGCCATCTGACCGGCGAGCCCCCTCAGTTCAGCGAGGCATTCCGGGGAGGACCATCCCTCCCCCGTGCTGGGCGTGTTCCAACATCACGTTGCGCTCGGAGCGGTCGAGGAGACCGATCGCGGGCCCGCCCTGATTGTAGATCCCGTGGCGGAGGGCCATGAGGGTCCAATCGTACAGGCTGACGATCTCGTACTCGGGATTCGTGAACGCATCCAGGACGGCTTCCACCGTCCCTTCCTTGTCGCCGACTCCGGGATGCAGGACGACGTCGGTCGTGATGGCAAGAAGGATATCCAGGTTGTCGAAGATCGCGGCGGCCTGGGGGTGCCTCCCGCGGAGTCCCGGGGAGATGGCCGGGACCATGGGCATCTCGGTCGGAAATCCCATCGGCGGTGCCTCGAGCTTTCTCCAGAAGCGGTCCACGACGATCTCCATCCCGAAGCGCTGCTCCTCCGCGCGTTCGTAGAGGAAGAGGGGTTCGAAGGCGGCGAACTGGAGCCAGCTCGAGGCCCAGGTCATTCCCTGGAGGAAGGAAAAGTTGGCTCCGAAGGCCCCGGCGTACGTGTGCAAGTACATCAGTGCCATGGACTTGGGGAGGACAGGAAGCGCCCTCTCCGGGTCGCTTCGGTACTCCGCCACGACCCGGTCCACCGCCGCGTATTTGTCGAAGATCCGGGTGTCGGCGTAAATGTCGAGCATCTGGCGGAGCAGGGTCTGCGTCCGTACGACGGTTTCCCGGAGGCGTGGAGTCACCCCGGACTCGCCGGGAGGTCCGGTGCGGGGCGTGGGCACCCCGGAGGCTGCCAGCCTGCGGAGCTCCCGGAGGAGGTCCCCGTAAGCCTCCAACTCCTCGCGACCCGCTTCCAACATCATCTCCCCGCCAACCTCCTGGTGATCGGCGTGCTGACCGCCGGGCCCAACGGTCTCGGGCCGGATCGTCGCATGCTCCACGAGCTCGGTCGCGAGAAACTCCAGCAGCCGCCCCTGCACTTCCTGGGTGGCGAGGACGAGCGCGTGCACCTCCGGATATTGCGTCTCGAATGCGCCGGCCCCGGCCCCCTGGGCGGATGCGGGGGCGGCTCCCGCGAAACTCGCGAGGGCGACGAAGGATGATGAAAGGATGGCGATTTTCTGGGGCATGAATCCGCTCAATCCAGCGAGCCTCGGTCCGGACCGGCTTCCACCGCGAGGTTCCGGGCGCTCCAATCGAACCAGGATCCATCGTACAGGTGCGTCTCGTAGCCGAGCATGCGGGCGACGAAATACGCCATGCTGGCGCGCATCCCGATGTAGCAATAAACGATGACCGCACGGTCATCGGAGGCGCCGGCCGCTTCGAATCTCGCGCGAAGGTCGTCCAGGGGCAGGAGTCGCGGGTCCGCCGTCGAAACCATCAGTTCTTCCCAATAGAGGTGCCGGGCCCCCGGGATGTGGCCCGCGAGGAGGCGACCTCCCATCCCTCCGTCGGCGCCCGTGTATTCGTTCAGCGGTCGGGCGTCCACGATCGTGAACGCGGGGCCGCCGACCCGCTCCTCCACGAAGGCGGCGGGGACCACCCGATCGGGGAGCGGGTTCACCGCAAGGACTGCCGCCTCGACAAGGGGCACCTCGGTCGTCAGGGGAAGGCCCGCCGCCCTCCAGGCCGCGATCCCCCCGTCGAGGATGGCCGCACCGGCGCTCGCTCCGAGGTAGTCGAGCGTCATCCAGGCACGGGCCGCGGACAGTGGCGCCCCGTAAAGGACGACGCGGACCCCGTCCCCCACTCCGACCGACTCGAAGGCTTCCCGGAGCGCCTCGACGGGGAGGAGCTCCGTCGGGACCCCGTCCCGTTCCGCCGCGATCCGCTCGTACGCCAAGTACCGGGCTCCCGGAAGGTGCCCCTCCTCGTATCCCGTCGCCCGCTGGTCCACCTGGACGACGACGAGGCCCGGCTGTTCGAGATTATCGGCCAGCCACTCCCCGCTCACCAGCATCGGGATCGTCCGACCGTCGTCGGTCCCCTCCACGGCCGGAGTGGCTGACGGCGCAATCTGGAGCGCGAACAGGAGGGCGGTGGTCAGGGGGGCGAAGGAGAGCATGGATGGTTCCTCAGCGAAAGTTCCCGAAGTCGAGCTGCACCCCGAAATCCTTCCCCTTGAGGAAGGCGATGACCTGCTGGAGGGTGTCGAGGTCGGGGCTGCTGACCCGGAGCTCGTTCCCCTGAATCTGGACTTGGCACTTCTTGAGCTTCAACCCCTTCACCTCTTTCACGATCTCCTTCGCCGTTTCCGGGGGGATCCCCTGCTTCAGAGAGATGACCTGGCGGGCGCGACCCAGCGTCCCCAGCTCGATTTCTCCCGGATCCACGTTTTTCAGCGGCACTCCACGCTTCGCGAGCTTGGCGAGGAGGATCTCGTTGAGCGCCTTCAGCTTGTATTCGTCGTCGGCGTCGAGTTTGACCGCGCCCGCGGCCCGGTCCAGCTCGAGAGTACATTTGGTACCCTTGAAGTCGTACCGTTGTCCCACCTCCTTCGTGGCCTGGTTCACCGCGTTGTCCACTTCCTGGAGGTCCACGCCGGTGGTGATGTCGAAGGTGTGATTTTGCGCCATGAGGTCCGTCGGATCAGTGGTCGGTGGAAGAGCCGGCGCCACGAGGATAACGGATTCTCTCCACCAGCTCCTGAATCTCCGCGGGAGGCGGGGGTGTCATCCTCGAAACGGCCCAGGTCACCACGAATCCGATGACCATCCCCACGGAGCCGATTCCCTGGGGGGAGATCCCGAAGAGCCAGGGTCGCCAACCGATCCCGATTCCAGGGGCCACCGTCACGATGTAGAAGCCGGTGAAGAGGAGCCCGGAGAGCATTCCGGAGATGACCCCTTCTTTGGTCGTTCGAGGATCGAAGATGCCGAGAACGATCGCGGGGAAAAAGGAGGCCGCCGCGAGCCCGAAGGCGAAGGCCACGACCTCCGCGACGAAGGCGGGCGGATAGATCCCGAGCAGCCCCGCGAGGAGCACCGCGATGAGCATCCCCCCGCGCGCCACGAGGAGCTCCTCGCGCTCCGTCGCCTCCTTCCGGAGGAAGGCCTTGTAGATGTCGTGCGAGAAAGATGCGGCGATCACGAGGAGGAGGCCGGAAGCCGTCGAAAGCGCGGCCGCGAGTCCTCCCGCGACGACAAAGGCGAGGATGATGTCCGGGAGCCCGCCGATCTCGGGGCTCGCGAGGACCATGATGTCCGGGTCGATCCTGAGCTCGTTCGCGCTCGCCGGGTCGGCGAAGTTGCCGGGGGCGTGCTCCATCACCCCGTCCCCGTCCTTGTCGGCGAACTCGATGAGCCCGGTGGCTTCCCAGGAGCGGAACCACTCGGGGCGATCCTCGTAGGTCTGGCCCACCACCGTCTCCACCAGGTTGTAGCGGGCGAAGACCGCGACCGCGGGCGCCGTCGTGTAGAGGAGGCCGATGAAGAGGAGGGCGAAGACGCCCGTCCACCGCGCCCCGCTTACGGTCCGCGTCGTGTAGAAGCGAATGATCACGTGGGGGAGTCCCGCCGTCCCGCACATGAGAGCGAGGGTGATGAGGAAGACGTTCAGTCGCGTGAGGCTCGTGAAGGGCGTCGTGTAGGCGGCGAACCCGAGCTCCTGCAACAACCCGTCGAGGCGTGACGCCACGTCCGGAAAGGCGATCTGCGGAATCGGGTTTCCGGTGAGAAGGATCGCCACCGCGATTGCGGGGATGAGATACGCGGTGATCAGGACGATGTACTGGGCCACCTGCGTCCAGGTGATCCCCTTCATCCCGCCGAGCACGGCGTAAAAGGCGACGACCGTCATCCCGACAATGACCCCGCTCCCGATCGGGATCTCGAGAAATCGCGAGAAGACGATCCCCGCCCCCCGCATCTGTCCGGCGACGTAGGTGAAGGAGATCGCGATCGCGCAGAAGGCGGCCACGACCCGTGCCGTCCCCGAGTAGTATCGTTCCCCGATGAAGGCGGGAACGGTGAACTTCCCGAACTTCCGGAGGAAGGGGGCGAGGAGAAGGGCGAGAAGGACGTACCCTCCGGTCCACCCGAGGAGATACACGCTCCCGTCGAAGCCGAGAAAGGAGATGAGTCCGGCCATCGAGATGAAGGAAGCGGCGCTCATCCAGTCGGCCGCGGTCGCCATCCCGTTGAAGACCGGCGGAATCCCGCGCCCCGCGACATAGAACCCGCGGGTCGTGGAGACGCGCGACCAGATCGCGATCCCGATGTAGAGGGCGAAGGTGAGGCCAACCGCCAGGGTGATGTAGAGCTGGACGCTCACCTCACTCCTCCACGTCGAACTCGTGATCCAGCCGGTTCATTCCCAGGGCATACGCGAGGATGAGAAGCCAGAAGATGTAGATGGCCCCATTTTGCGCGAACCAGAACCCGAGCGGACCTCCCAGGAAGGTGAACCGGTTGAGGGTCGGTGCGAAGACGATCGCGGCGAGGTAACCCACTGCAAACCAGATGGCGAGGAGGACGAGCGTGAAGCGGAGCGTCCGCTTCCAGTACGTTCCGAGCGCCGACCGATTCTCATCGGGGGTCATCCCGCTCCGGTTCATCCGGGCGCGTCGAGGCATGAAGTCTCCCTGCGAGGAGCGGTTTCGAGGCGGTGAAAGATCGCGAGGGCGATCCGCCGCCGCAGCGCGCGGCGGCGGGTCGGGCCCGGGGAGGGGGTCAGTCCTTCCGGGCCTGGTCGAAGAAGTCGAAGATGGCCTGGACGTTTTCAGGGGTGCGCGCGATGATCGCGGTGTGGTCCCCACCCGCGATCTCGATGTAACGATGCTCCATCCCGAGCTCCTGCATCTTGGCGACCCAGCTGCGTGTGACCTCGACGGAGACGAGGTTGTCCCGATCGCCCTGGATGACGATCACGGGAATGTCCCGGATCGCCGCGAGGGCATCGGGGCTCGTGTAGATGGCGGGCGCGACCGGTCCGAGCCCGGCCCAGATGTCCGGATACTTGATCGCGATGTGCCAGGTCCCCCCTCCGCCCATCGAGTGCCCGGCGAGGTAGATCCGATTGGGATCCACGTTGAACTCGTCGCGGGCGATCTCGAGGACGTTCATCACGTCCATCTCGCTCAGCTCGCCGAGGTTGTCCGGATCGTTCGCGGCATCCCCGCGTTCGCTCGAGCGCCCCGTCCCCCGGCTCCCGTACCATCCCCGCGCGTTGTAGCCCATCGGCGCGGCCACGATATATCCGCGTTCCTCCGCGAGGTCGGTGACCCCCTGATAACGAATCACGCCTCCGGGGCTCGATCCGAGCCCATGGAGAAGGACGATGAGGGGGGTCGGGGTGGCGGCGTCGTAGGAGGTCGGGACGTAGAGTTGGTACTCCATCGGCATCCCGGCCGCCGCGAAGTCGTAGCTCCGGATCTGGATCCGCTCGGTCGTGGAGGAGACGGCTGCCGGGCTTTGAGCGGCGGCGGGGGTCGCGAGTGCCGCAAGCAGGACGGCGAGAAGGCCCAGGTGCTTGGGGGGCCGGGTCCGCATCGAATCCTCCTGTCGTGGAGTCCGCGGCCTCCCCGATGGTGCAGCTGGGTCGGGGGCCAGGCCGCGAAGGGCCTCCCGCTCGGCGGGGCGCCGACGGGATCCCAGTAAGCTCCGACGCCCTCCCGGCACTGTCAAGCACGGTCGCGGGCCCATCGGCGTCCTGCCACGGGGCTTGTCGAAGGGAAGCGGCCGATGAAGGTTGTCGAAGGGCCGCCGGAGGCTTCCCCAAGGAGAAAACCAATGATTCGGGCACAGAGAAGGCTCGGGGCGATCCTGACTCTCGCCGTGGCCGCCTTTGGGCCACTCCAGGCGCAGGCCACCGCAGCCGGGGACCGGTGGGAGACCTCGATCCAGCGTTTCGAGGCCGCGGACCGGGAGTCTCCGCCCATGCCCGGAGCCGTCCTCTTCGTGGGGAGCTCCTCCATCGTTCGGTGGGCGACGCTCGCCGAGGACATGCCCGGCATCCGCACCCTGAACCGGGGCTTCGGCGGATCGAACCTGAGCGACGTGCTCCGGTACGCCGATCGGATCATCCTACCGTACCGGGCGAGCCACGTCCTCGTCTACGCGGGGGACAACGACCTTGCACGCGGTCGCACGGCGGAGGAAGTCTTCGGTGACTTCAGGGCCCTGGTGCAACTGATCCACGCGGCTCAGCCTGAGGTCCCGGTCACCTGGATCTCGATCAAGCCGAGCCCGTCGCGGTGGGACGTGGCGGCGGCGATGCAACGAGCGAACGCGATGGTGAAGGAACTCGTGGACGGCGACCCGCACCGCCTCCGTTACATTGACGTCTGGGAGCCCATGTTGGGCCCGGACGGGATGCCAAGGGTGGAGCTCTTCGTGGAGGACATGCTCCACATGACCCCCGCCGGATACGCCGTCTGGCGGGAGGCCGTCGCCCCCGTCGTCGCGGAAGTGTTGGAGCACGGGGGGCACTGAGCCCCCCGCTCTCTCTCTACTGAATCTCCGCCCGCCGCGAGAGGATGTAGGCGCGAATCGCCGCGACATCCGCGGCGCTAAGGACCTGGGTGAAGGAAGGCATCCCGAGCTCCAACCTCGCGCCTCCGAGCACGATTCCCTCGATGTCCGCGAGCGTCTCCGGCGTGGCGTAACGCAGGTCGGGAAGGACCCCGCCGCTCACCGCGAGCGCCCCGTGGCAGACCGAGCAATACTGGGCGTACGTCGCCGCTCCCGCCGCGATGACGTCGGGAGACGCCTCGAAGGGGATCGGCTCGGGAGCAGGCCGCTCCACCGGGGCCGGGGCGTTCGGGAGGGTCGCCGAACCGCTCAGGGTGAAGGTGTAGAGGCGTCCCGGAGTCCTCGGGAGCCCTCGGCCGCCGCCGGTTACTCCGTAGGACCCGCCCCATCCGGCCATGATCGCGACGTACTGGATTCCGTCGAGCTCGTAGGTCATCGGCGCCGCGATCACCCCTCCTCCGAGCGAGACTTCCCAGAGCTTCTCGCCGGTTGCGGCGTGGTACGCCACGAATCGCCCGTCGGAGGTCCCCTGGAAGACGAGGTTTCCGGCCGTCGTAAGAGTCCCCCCGTTCCACATGTCATTGTATTGCACCCGCCACCGCTCCTCCTGGGCGACCGGGTCCCAGGCGAGGAGGTGTCCGCGCGCGGCGGCGGGAATCGGGCCCGCGGCGCCGAACTGCACGCCCGTGTTCCAGACCTCCGGGCGGAACTCGAACATGCGCTGCTGCCCGTACCCGAACCAATTCTCCTGGGCGGGGATGTAAACGAGCCCGGTTCCCGGATTGAAGGACATCGGATGCCAGTTATGGCCGCCGAGCGGTCCCGGACTCAGGTTGATCGGGGTGTCGATGTAGCGTGCCGCCGGGACCTCCACCGGGCGCCCCGTCTCCAGGTCCACATGGGTCGCCCACGTCACGGGGACATACGGCTCGGCGGAGATGAGCTCGCCCGTACCCCGGTCGAGGACGTAGAAGAAGCCGTTCTTCGGCGCCTGCATGAGGACCTCGCGAACCTCCCCGCCGATTTCAATGTCGGCGAGGATCATGTGCTGGACCGCCGTATAGTCCCAGCTTTCTCCGGGGGTCGTCTGGTAGTGCCAGACGATCTCGCCGTCGTCGGGATCGAGGGCGAGGATCGAGGAGAGGTAGAGATTGTCCCCTCCGCCCGGGCTCCGGATCTCCTGGTTCCAGGGGCTCCCGTTGCCGGTCCCGACGTAGAGGAGGTCGAGCTCGGGGTCGTAGGCGAAGGAATCCCACGCGGTCCCACCCCCGCCGTACTCCCACCAGTTTCCGTTCCAGGTCTCCGCCGCTTCCTCCATCGCGTCCGACTCGAAGGGCTCCGCGGGATTCCCCGGCACCGTGTACGAGCGCCAGGCGAGCTCTCCGCTGTCCACGTCGTACGCCGAGACGTAACCCCGCACGCCGTATTCCGCCCCACCATTTCCGATGATGACCATTCCCTTGACCACGCGGGGCGCCCCCGTGACGGTGTAAGGAAGGTTCTGGTCCACTGTGACGACCTCCCAGAGGAGGGCACCCGTAGTGGCGTCGAGGGCCGCCAGCCGCCCATCGAGGATTCCCACGAAGACCTTTCCTTCATAAAAGGCCGCGCCGCGGTTCACGACGTCGCAACAAGCGCGCTGACCGTAGGAACGAGCCACCATCGGATCCCACCGCCAGAGCTCTTCCCCCGTTCGAGCATCGAGGGCGTACACGATGCTCCAGCTCCCCGTCGTGTACATCGTACCGTCCACCACGAGCGGGGTGGCCTCCAGCCCCCGGTCCGTGTCCGTCGCGAAGGACCAGGCGACTCCGAGCTCCCCGACATTGGCCGCATTGATGCTCGCGAGCGGGCTGTATCGGGTCTCCGCGTAGTCGCGGCCGTGTGTGACCCACTCACCCGCATCGGCCTCGAAGGGGAGGCCATTGACTGCTCGCGTGGAGCTCCCGTCGTCCCTCGCGGTGCATGCGGACACGGCCAATACGACGAGGGTGGGGAAGAGCCGCCTTCGGTCACGCATCGGAAATCTCCGTCAGTCGCGTTCGAGGTCTGGAAAGTGCCCTGAAACGGTAGGACCGGTGCCCGGGGAGGGCAAGAATCCCTCGGGGGAAAAGACAGCGCCCGGCAGCCGTCGGCCGCCGGGCGCTGTGCACTTCGTCAGAAACGTGGCGTTCGGTCTTACGGCGCCGAAGTCGGCCAACCCGGACCCTGGTGCCTCGGAACCTGCTGGACGCCCTGATAAACGAACTTGTGGATGCGGCGTCCCTCGTAGGTCTCGGTCACGTAGATATTCCCCTGCGAGTCCGAGATGATGCTGTGCGCGGCCTGGAACTGTCCGGGATACCGCCCGCCGGAACCGATCGAAGACACCGCCTCCATCGTCTCGCGGTTCACGATGTGGATGCGGGCGTTTTTCCCGTCCACGATGTACATGAACGCTTGTTCGGGATCGGGGGAGAAAGAGATGTCCCACGTGGCGCCATCCCCGAGGGTGTCCGGATTGTAGAAGTGCTCGCGGAGGAACTCGCCCTCTTTGGTGAACTCCTGGACCCGGTTGTTCTGGCGGTCGCAGACATACACCCGTCCGTCGTTCGTCGGCTCAGCGCAGTGGACCGGCCCGCGGTACTGCGGCTGCGGCATGGCGTCCGCGGTCCAGCCCGTGCCGGCCTGCCGGACGTCGGTGAAGACGTAGTCGTCGTCAGGAACGTTTCCGTAGGCTCCCCAGAACCGCTTCATGGCGCCCGTCTCCACGTCGAGGACGGCGACACGCACATTGCGGTAACCGTCGGCGATGTATGCCTCGCTCGCCGCACCGTCGATCGCGATGTCGGCCACGCCTGCGAACCGGTCCGTGGCATTCGAGTCCACACCGGGCTCGACCCTTCCGTACTGGGCGATGAACTGGCCGTCATGGGTGAACTTCAGGACCTGGGAATCGGAGCCGCCATTCCCGCCGATCCAGATGTTGTTCATGTGGTCCACGGTGATTCCGTGGTTCGAGCCGGGCCAGGTGAACCCGGGCCCCTCGTATCCGGCTGCGTAGCCCCAGGAGTTCACGAGGTTGCCCTCGGGGTCGAACTCGAGGACCGGAGGGGCCGACGAGCAGCACATGGCGACCGGCGGATCCGCCGCCGCGTTCATCTCGCCCCCGGAAACGCCCCGGTGAATGATGAAGATGTGATCGTTGGCGTCCACGCCGACTCCGATCACGGTCCCGAGGAGCCAGCCGTTCGGAAGCGGCTTCGGCCAGAAGGGGTCCACCTCGAACTTCGGGGCCTGCACCATCTGGGCCGCGGTGCGCGCTTCGAGAACCGCCTGCCCGATCCCGAGGGCCACGGTGGCCGCAAGAAGGGTCCCGCCCAAAATCAGTTTACGACGCCGCGTCATATGTCATCTCCTCAAGATGTATGCGGGAGCTCATCAATTCGCCGGTTCGGCCGCGGGTGTTGCCGCTTCTTGCCCGAGCGCCGAGGCCGGCCAGATCGCGCCCTGATGCTCGAGGGTGGTCGGAACCACCGTCGAGCCCGTCATCACGAACCGCTGTACGCGCCGGCCCTGCCCGTTTTCGGCCGTATAGACGTTCCCCGCCGCGTCCACGGCGATGCTTCCCAACTCCCGGAAGGTCCCCGGAACCCGTCCGCCGGTGCCGAAGCTCGTCACGGGCTGGAGCGTGTCACGAAGCACCACCCAGACCCGCTCATTCAGCCCGTCGGCGACGTAGAGGAAATCCTGCCCGCTGTCGGCCGAGAAGGCGATGTCCCAAACGGAACCAGCACCGAGCGTCGCCGGCGCGATCACCGCCTCGGTGACGTAAGTGCCGTCCGTCTCGAAGACCTGAATCCGGTTGTTCCCGCGGTCACAAACGTAAACCATCCCGTCGTTCGAAACGGCCGCGCAGGTCACGCTCCTGAACTGCTGGGCCGGCGGCGCGGACGGATCGTACGCCGAGAGGGTCTCTTCGCTCGGCGGATTCCCGTAGGCACCCCATGAGCGCAAGACTTCACCGGTCGCGACGTCGACGACGGCGACGCGATTGCCCGCGTAACCGTCGGCCACGAAGGCCTCGTCTCCGTCGAAAGAGAAGCGGCCAGCTGCCCCGAAGCCCTCGAACGTCGCGAGGTGCTCGCCGGTCCGCGAGAACTTGAGGATCTGGTTGTCGATCATGGGCCCGGGAGGTGGACCTGCCGGGGCCGCGCCACCACGTCCACCGCCACCGGCGGCGGCGCGTGCGCCTCCGCCGATCCAGATGTTCCCATCGGGGTCCACCGCGATCCCGTGGGGCGTGTTGGGCCAGGGATACCCCTGATCCGGCCCACCCCACTCGCGGACGAGCGAGCCGTCCGGCGCGAACTCGAGAACCGCCATGGTCGGCGTGCAGCAGTCACCGGTGCCGGTGACCGAATTGACCTCATTTCCCTGATTGAACCCATCCTGTCGTGTCACGATGAGGATGTTGCCGTCAGGAGCAACCGTGACCCCGGAGACCGGCCCCAGGATGGACGGGTATTCGAGCGGCATCGGCCAGAACGGGTCCACTTCGAGGACCGGGAGCTGCGCGTCGCCGCACCCAGTGGTCAACACAGCGAGCAGCGCCGTGGTGGTCCCTCCGACGACAAGACTGCGCCTCTGCTCCATCGACTCTCTCCTTGTGCTCGAGTGTCTCTCCCATCGCCGCGGGCGGGCGGGGAGCGCACTTCTCAGCTCTCTTTCGGTCCACATCGTCACGGCTCCCCATTCGCGAAATCGGCGAGAATGGGAGACATCACGATGTGGGTAGGCCGGGAATAGTACGTTACAGGGTCGCTCGCGTCCAGCACTGAGATTGAGAGGGAGGGGGCTTGGAGGCAAGATCCGGTGTCTGCCTGGAAACGGGCCCCGTGTCCGGCAGCGGCGGGTTGACCGCTCTCACGGACCTCCGCTAGACATTCGGCCATGCGAGCCGAGTACCGTTTTTTGGGGCCCCGCAGGGCCTTCGCTCCTGCAGTGGCTGCACTCTTCTGGGTCACGGGAGTGGCGGGATGTGGAGGCGAAGGCGTGGGCTCCCCGCCTCCCGAGGGCGGACCCGAGGCCACGGGGCGTGAACGGCCGGAAGGGCCAGGGACTTCCGCGGAGGAGTCCGTGGGGGCCGATTCGGGCGCTCCGATGGACGCCTCCCCCGGCTGGGATCTCGAAACACCGATCTACTCCTTGGAACAGGCCGAGCGCGGGGCCGGTATCGTTCTCGAGGTGTGCAGTCGCTGCCATGCGCCGGAAGCGTACACGAACTTCGACTTCCGCTTTCGGTGGTCCGGGAGCAGCGTGGGGGAGTTGTACCGCTTCGTGAGCGCCACGATGCCGCAGGACGCTCCGGGCCAGCTCGAGCCGGAGGAATACGCCGCGGCCCTCGCGTACATCTTCCGGGAGAACCAGCTCCCCGCGGGGGACCGGGAGTTGGGGACCGACTTCTCGGAACTTCACAGGCATCGCCTGGTGATTCCGACCGGTCCGTGAGACGGTCCAGATGGCCCGAGTGCCGCGAGCTGAATCGGGGCGGTCTGGCCGGCGATCAACCACAGTCCAGGAGGACGGTTCGGTGAAGGAAATCTTCGTCAAAGTTCTCGGTGGATGCGCCTACGCGTCCATCGCCATGGTTTTCCTGGTTTCCCCGGGTCATGCGCAAAGCCTGGAGATGACTTTTTTTCTCTCGATCGATGGCCCGGGTGGGACGAACTTCGGAGCAGTGCTCGTCTCCGACGGGCATTGCCAGGACCAGGGGTACGCCGCGGGGTTCGGAGACCGAACCTGGAAGGCCTACATCACGGGAACCGCCGCGGATGGGGAAGCGGGCGAGATCGCGCGGAACCGGATCGGACCGGGGCCCTTCATCAACTATTTCGGGATCGTCGTCGCCGAGAGCATTGACCAGCTTCACAGCGATCAAAACAATTTGAACCCCGGCACCGCGGTCACGGCGACGGGGCAGCCCGCTCCGGACAACTTCGTGATTCCGCCCGGGTCGGAACTGGATGGCGGGGACTTCACCCGAAACGGCCCACTCCTCTGTTTTGCCAGCTTCTGAACGAGTGGTTCTTCTCCGAAGTCCCTTGGCATTCGGAGGCGAACCGCCAGGGAAAGGCCCTCCGCTCTAGACCTCTTCGGCCTCCGGGGATTTTTCCTCCCGGAGCCCGGTGAAGCGTCCGAAAACGGCGTACATCCCCCAGAGCAAGCCCACCAGGATCAGGACTCCCATCATCCAACGCATCGCCGCGGCCAGGAAGAGTGCGTTGAAGGTGGGCCAGACGAGAGGAAAGTCTCGGAGGGCGCCCCACCGGTCGGCCATCCAATGCCACGCCGTGTGCGCGACGAGCGCCGACAGGAGGATCACACCCATCCGCTCCGCCACGACCCGGCTGAACAGGAAGCGGAGCGACGGAACGAGCACGACGAGGACGGCGATCTGTCCGAGCTCGACTCCAACGTTGAACGAAAGTAGCGAGGTCGTGAGATGTGCACCCGCATACTGGAGTGACTCGCGCAGGGCGAACGAAAAGCCGAAGCCATGTACGAGCCCGAACAGGAAGGCGACGAGCCACCGCCGGCGGAGGTTCGCACCCACGATGTTTTCGAATGCCATGAAAACGATGGAGAGGGCGATCAGGAACTCGATGATGGGAGGAAACCAGAGCGAGTTTGGGGCGAAGCCCAGCGCCGAGGCGATGAGGGTGATCGAGTGCGCGACGGTGAAAGCCGTGATCACCGCCAGGAGAGGGACCATCCGTCGGAAGGGAATGACCAGACAGAGGACGAAAAGGAGATGGTCGATTCCGTCCAGGATGTGGAGGAAGCCGAGGCGCACGAAACGGAGCGCCGCCTGATACCACTGCGGATCGAGCTGAATGAGGCCCGGCATGCCGGTGAACTGGAAAAGCCGCTCGGGGCGGTCGGGTAGCTGAAAGCGCAGAATCGTCGTCGTGGCGAGCCCCAGGTGCGCCAGCTCCGAGTCCAGCGCAAAACGCGAGCGGTCCGAGGCGATCGGGTATTCGATCAGCACATCGAGGAGCGCCTGCTCCCAGTAGAGCTCGATCTCGTTTGCGAGAATGGGATCCTGGAAGTGCGCGAGCGCGCTTTCGTAGGACCCGAACGACGCGTCCGAGGGGAGGGAGATCCTGCTGGCGGTGACCTGCGCATCCCCGAGGAGGACCCCCTCCTCGTAGAGCCGGATGTAGTCCACGATCCAGAGACGGGCTGCCTCCGGAAGCATGGACTCGGCGTCCGAAATGAGCACGTAACCCGGCCCGGTCACCGGCCAGGCGAAGTCCCGCATGGAGTTGAGTGGAACTCGCACAAGGACCCGGAGAACGTTTCCGTCCGGCCGAACGAAGGTTCGGACGATGACGCTCGGCGGGATCTCGTGCGCGCGAGCCTCGGCGGCGAAGCCGCCGAGG